>JAGXOF010000027.1 GCA_023660035.1 Dehalococcoidia bacterium LH_S1 | reverse complement strand
TACTGGAGAAGTATTGTTCCCGGGAGAAGATTGAATTTACCAGGTCAAGGCCGGGAAAGAAGAACGATAACGCCTATATTGAGGGGAAGAACTGGACCCATGTGAGGAAAGTGGTGGGATATCTCAGGTACGACACCGCAGGAGAGATGCAGATCCTCGATGACCTCTACCAAGGTGAGATGGGATTATACACGGTCAGATTTTCAATGATGCAACAAGTCCCAGTTCGGTTAGGTAGTTAAATGATTTGACACGGACCCCCTTTTTCAGAGTCAGGTTTTCGGCAATAAGCTCGGCAACCACGGCGCGCATGCGGTTAACCTCACTCATAAGCTACTCCTCACGCTTGCCGTTCTTCGACTTCCTGGCGCCATTGCACAGCGCTTCCAGAGACCCCTGCCGGGCAAGTCTTTCCCAGCGATAAAACTGGGCATGGTCAACCTGGTGACGCCGGCATACCTCGCTTATCGTAGCCCCCGACTGCCTCCCCTCCTCAGCACTCAAGCGTCTGCCTTGATTTCCATCCATGTCATTACGCCTCCTGGTTTGGTTTTATTATACCTCCCCCAAGGAGGAAGTGTCGCATTTTTTCCTGAAGCTAGCTGTCCGACTTCCATTGAAGCACAACAATTTCTATATCTCTGTTGCAAAAGACCTCTCCTTCAAAAGGAAATTCTCGGAGATGGCATCTCTTAGTCTGAGTATAGCTGTTATTTCGTTTGGCATGGGTTATGTGGTGAGAACGTTTTTGGGAGTGTGATCCGGTGGAATTTTCATCGTTCCCTTCAAACTTGCTGTACCCTTCGCTCTGTGTGATAATACCTTCGTAAGGAATATATTCTCGATTGGGGGCTGTTTTGGAATCGATATTAGACAAGGTAAAAGGATCGGCGGAAGAAGCAGAGGTCTTCTCGGTATCCCACCGTGATACGGAGGTTATGTTTGAGGCCAACCGTTTAAAGCTCGTGCAGACGAAGGAGTCCAAAGGCACTGCTCTGCGGGTGATACAGGATGGTCACATGGGCCTTGCAGCGACCAACAAGTCGGGCGATGAACAGGAACTGCCTGACAGGGCGCTGGGAATGGCCCCGTTTGGGGTGGAAGCGAAGTTCAGTTTCCCGAAGCCCCAGGTTTATCCATCTGTGTCTACTTTCGACCCGTCAGTGGAATCGGTATCGGAGGAGAAACTGGTGGAGCTCGGGCAGGCGCTCATTGACCGGGTCAGGGCCTCGAATCCCGATCTCCTGTGCGAAGCCAGTGTCCATCGCGGCACAGCTTCGGTTCAGATAATGAACTCCAATGGAGGAATGACTGAATACCAGGAATCAGTCTTCTCGATTGCCGTTGAGGGCGTTCTCATTAAAGGTACTGACATGCTTTTCGTGGGCGACCAGGAGAGTTCGTGTCATCCTGTCCTCACATCTGACAACGTGGTAAACTCAACCCTGCAACAGCTGGCAAGGGCGAAGGATACAGCTCCTATGACGACTGGTTCCTTGCCGGTCATTTTCACTCCTATGGGGGTTGCTGCTGTACTCCTTGAGCCGCTGCTCGTGGCTTTTAACGGAAAGACGGTGCTGCGAGGGGCCTCTCCGCTGGGCAACAGGAAAGGAGAGCAGGTATTTACGCCTGACTTATCCATCTGGGATGACGGTACCATCGATTTCTGCCCCGCTGCTTCCGTATGCGATGATGAGGGGATTCCGAGTCAACGTACTCCTCTGATCGGCAAAGGCGTGGTGAGTAACTTTCTTTACGATCTCCAAACCGCTGCCGAAGCCGGTGCTGAGAGCACGGGCAGCGCGACTCGCTCCCTGGCCAGCCTGCCCAGTCCCTCCTCAAGTGCCGTTATAGTGAACGAAGGACAGATGAGCTTTGCGGATATGCTGGCCGAGATCAAGGAGGGATTGATAGTTGAAGAGGTGATGGGTGCTGGGCAAGGAAATGTCCTGGGTGGTGATTTCAGCGGCAACGTACTCCTTGGCTACAAGGTCGAGAACGGCGAGATCGTGGGAAGGGTAAAGGATACCATAGTCTCGGGCAATGTATATGATGTCTTCAAGGAAAGGGGGGCATTTGGTACCGACTCCCGCTGGATAGGCGGAGCCCTGAATACTCCTTCCGTTTATTGTCCTCGCGTGTCAGTGGCTGCCAATGGTTGACGGTTTGTGACAGATGGCGGGCAAAATCAGTGCCGGTCTCCTGATGTATTGCTTCCGTGATGGCGAGTTGCATGTGCTGCTGGTCCATCCGGGCGGACCTTACTTCAAAAACAAGGATGCAGGGTACTGGACTGTCCCCAAGGGTGAACCGGAGGAAAATGAGGATCTCCTCGCCACAGCCATCAGGGAGTTCGAGGAGGAGATTGGAATCGAGCCCGCAGGTGAGTTTATTTCTCTGGATTGGATAAAGCAAAAGGGTGGCAAGACGGTTTATGCCTGGGCTTTCCCGGGCGATTGTAATTTCCCCCTGCCTTTGAGAAGCAATTATTTTGAGATAGAGTGGCCACCTCACTCAGGCAAAAAACAGCAGTTCCCCGAGATCGATAGGGCGGAGTTCTTCCCGTCGGCACGCACCAAGCAGGTCATCAATAGGGCGCAGGTAGCATTTATTGAGAGGCTGGAGATTGCTTCGTCGTCGCCTCTGGCTGACTCCTCGCAATGACACATTCTTTGGGTTGTCATTCCGGCGAAAGCCGGAATCCAGAAGACCCGGGGACTGGATGCTGAATCAAGCTCGGAATGACGTGTCGGTGGCTAGAGGCCGAAGTTGCGTTTGTCAGATGCAGTGTGATAGGATTACTTCAAACTATCTTATTCAGGCCATAACACGCTAACCAAAGAGGCTGGTGACGACCTTATGGCAGATGACCGTAACCTGTTTGATGTAGGCTTCGAGAAACAAGTCCATGCGAATGCTCCGCTTGCCACGCGCAGGCGCCCGCGCAATTTCGATGAGTTTGTGGGGCAGGAACATATCGTGGGCAAGGGGAAGGTATTGCGCAAGCTCATCGACCAGGACCAGCTTCCTTCTATCATTCTCTGGGGCCCGGCTGGGAGCGGAAAAACCACACTGGCTTTCGTTATCGCTTCCGTTACCAGATCCAATTTCAGTCCGGTCAGCGCTGTCAGTGTAGGGGTGAAGGAGCTCAGGCAGGTGGTCGATGATGCGAAGAACCGACTGGGCATGTATGGACAGCGTACCATTCTCTTCATCGACGAGATTCACCGATTCAACAAAACCCAGCAGGATGCGGCCCTTCCTCATGTAGAAAACGGTACTGTCACTTTGATCGGGGCTACCACGGAGAATCCATCATTCGAGGTGATATCGCCCTTGCTTTCCCGGAGCCGCGTTTTCACCCTCAATATGCTCTCCGCCGAAGAGATAAAAACCATCATGCAGCGGGCATTGGAGGATAAGGAGCGGGGGCTTGGTGAGGCAAATGTTAATATAACAGAAGATGCTTTGGACCATCTGGTTACGATATCCAATGGTGACGCTCGGGTGGCGTTGAATGCCCTGGAAATGGCGGCAATGGCTACACCGCTGGATGACAAGGGTAATCGCTGGGTCACTCCCGAGATAGTTGAAGACGCTGTGCAGCACCGTGCTTTGCTTTATGATAAAGGCGGCGAGGAGCATTACAGCCTTATTTCAGCAGTGCACAAATCGTTGAGAGGCTCTGACCCTGATGCCGCTCTTTACTGGGTGGGGCGGATGCTTGAGGCCGGTGAAGATCCTCTTTACATCGTACGCAGGCTGGTTCGCTTTGCCTCTGAAGACATCGGTATGGCTGATCCTCAGGCCCTGGTTCAGGCTAATGCTGCCCAACAGGCGGTACATTTCATAGGATTGCCGGAGGGGAATCTGGCAATAGCCCAGGCAGTCGTTTATTTGGCCTCAGCTCCCAAGAGCAATTCCCTGAACAGGGCGTATTCCCAGGTCCAGGGGGATGTCCAGACGACCCGCAACGAGCCGGTGCCCATTCACCTGAGGAATCCTGAGACTCCTTTGATGCACCAGCTCGGGTATGGCAAGGGGTACAAGTACGCCCATGACTATCCTGAGCACTTCGTTAAGCAGCAGAACCTCCCTGACGGCCTTGAAGGCCGGAGGTACTATAAGCCGGGTACCCAGGGCTTCGAGACAGGGATCGCAAGGCGGTTGAAGGAGTGGTGGGGAGAGGATTCCCCATAGGAGTTACGCCACTCCCAAACTGGTAAGTCGATCCTTGAGGGCTTGAGCATCTCCTATAATTCTATCGATCAACTCCTTGACGGTCGGGGTATCCTCTATCATTCCCACTGCCTGGCCGCACTGTGCTATTCCTGCATCAAGATCGCCTTCAAGGACAACCTTCTTGTAGCCATCTTCACCTATGAGGGGCAGCAAGTCCTCCAGTGAAGCGCCCTTTTGTTCCAGTTCCAGAACCTTCTCGGTGGCTTTGTTTTTCAGGGCTCTACGGGGATCCCCAATGCTATGTTGTACTGACACCGTGTCTGTTTCCCCGGCACGCAACAGCCATTCCTTAAGGTCAGGGTGCGCCGGGCATTCTTTGGTGGCCACGAATCTTGTTCCGATGGTTACGCCCTCGGCCCCTGACATCAAAGCTGAGAGGAATCCTCTACCATCGGCAATGCCACTGGCGGCGACGACTGGTATTGTGAGCGCATCCGCGGCCAGGGGGGTGAGGACGAGTGTGCCCACTGACTGCATTCCAAGATGGCCGCCCTGCTCGGCGCCGACTACAGTTACTGCATCAACCCCCATTTGCTCCGCTCTATGTGCATGCCTCACCGTCGTGACTTTGTGAATCACCTTAATATTTCCTTCTTTAAGTCGGGGGATGTACTCTTCGGGGCTCCTGACGCCTGAGGTTTCCACTGCCTTAACACCTTCATCAATCATAACCTCGATAAATTCCTCGTTGGGGACCGGTGGCATCGGCCTGGCGAAGAGGTTGATATTCACCCCGAAGGGCTTGTCTGTGAGTGCCTTCGTTTTACGGATCTCCTCCCTCAGTTCCGGGGCTGTATTGAAGTTAGCTGAGGTAATAATTCCCAGTCCGCCCGCGTTGGATACTGCCGCTACAAACTCAGCTCTTGAGAGCCAGTGCATTCCGCCCTGGATAATAGGATATTGAATTCCCAGTAGTTCGGTTATCTTAGTCTCAAACATAATATCCTCCTGAAAACCGTAACCCCCACTATAGTAGAGGAATTAACAGGGGCGTGTCAAGGCTGCGACTTGAATCAGCTGAAACATGCCCCGGAATTGTTAGCTGAGCGATTTTAGTGTTACAATAAGCGAGGTGATGGCCGATGTGGGGCTGTCCCGCTCACTGAGTTTCAGCGGAAAAGCGGTTCGTGAGACAGGAAGAACTAGCACCAAGATCAAATACCTCGACTGCAATTGCTTATTTAGAGGTTCTAAAACCGAGAGAGACCAGTCTCCTTATCTTTATAGCTATCTGCGTTGCCATCGTCGGTGCTGGAGGGGAGTTCGATTTATCTCGATTTCTATTTGTTCTGGTTACATTAGGATTGCTTACCGGCGGTGTGAACGGCCTAACCAACTATCTAGACCGGCATATCGATGCCCGTATGAACAGGACCAGTCATCGTTCGATCCCCTCCGGGCGTATCGACCCACCTGAGAGAGCTCTGATTTTTACAGCCGCAGTAACTGCTATTGGTTTAGGATTGGCCTGGCTACTCAATCCTTACTGCTTTGCGGCGGGGTTGGCAGGAACGATTGCCGCGGTCGTTGTCCGCAAGACGGTTTTGTGCCCTGTACTTGGAGGCATAGCAAGTTGCAGTCCTGTTATCATAGGATGGGTAGCCTTTGAACCGAGCCTGGGGGCTTCTATTTTGCTTATATGCCTTCTGATAGTTATCTGGGTATCGCTCCATGTGTGGAGCGTGATGATTGCCAACCGTGAAGACTACCGTAGTGCGGGATTAAGATATTTCCCGCTAAGCCGCGATCCGGATGATGTTGTGAAGGTTTTCCCATGGCTAGCCGTTGCCATTTACGGGGCTTCAATTGGACTTTACTTCGCAGGTGGCTTCCAGCAGATATATCTTGTGGTCGCCAATATCCTTGGTATCCTTCTGGTATATGCCAGCCTCAGGATGAGTCTCTCTCACTCATGGTGGGATGCGTGGAGGGTATATAAGCTGTCAGCTTTCCCCTATCTGGGTGTGTTGTTTCTGGCAATATGCCTGGACGTTATTCTTTTGGGGTGACTTGAAGGAAAGGCTCACCTGCCTGCGGCAGGTGAGGGAGGGGGCTAAATCCGCATGCGGTGGACGGCTACATTGCTAAACTGATCAGGCGGGGAATAAATCCCCGCCTGATCAGTCCATTTTCTGAATGCTGATAGCTGAATTCCAGGATTAAGCAACTTACTCGGGGAGGCTTTCCGCAACCAGCTCGGCTATGTCCTTTAATTCCATTCTTTCTTCCATTTCCCTCGTTTTTATACCATCATCGAACATGAGCATGCAGAATGGACAACTTGTGGCGATCACCTCACAGTTGGTTCTGATGGCATCATCTGTGCGCATATAGGCGATCCTGGTGCCGGTTTCCTCCATCCATGAGCGTCCGCCGCCGCCGCCACAACAGAATGCTCCTTCTTTCTGCCTCGAACGCCTGATGAGTTTATTGAAGGGCACGAGGGACAGTAACCCGCCTGCATTCCCATTGGTGCTGTATTTGAAACCGCTCTTCTTCTTATGGTCCATTTCAGTAAATTGGAGTTGCGGGATCGCGGCGAGGATGTCCCTCGGGGGATCCCAAACATCGTTATACCGTGCCAGGTAGCATGGATCCTGATAGGCTATCTTCTTTTCTACACCCTGAGATAGTTTCAGTTTACCCTTCTTTATCAACTCGGCGATGAACTCGGTGTGATGGACGACTTCGAATTCGCCTCCGAACTGGGGATATTCATTCTTGAGGGTATTAAAACCATGAGGACAGGCGGTTACGATCTTCTTTATGCCGTATCCCTTGAGAGTCTCAATATTCTGTTCCGCTTGCATCTGGAAGAGATATTCGTTGCCCATTCTTCTGGCTGGCTCACCGCAGCAGGTCTCTTCCTCACCTAAGATTCCGAAATTGACCCCTGCTGCATTCATAACTTTAACCATCGCCTGAGCTATTTTCATGGCCCGGGGATCAACGGCCTCTGTACAGCCGACCCAGTACAGGACATCTACCTGGCTGTCCTCGCTTTCCCCAAGTACTTTTACGTCTAAATCTTGATACCAGTCAGACTTGGTAAAGGTGGCTCCTCGCCATGGATGCCCTCTCGTTTCGATGCTGTTTAGCGCGCCGCCAACGGTTTCCGGCATTTGTGCATGCTCCATGACCAGGGCGCGCCGCATTTCGATTATCTTGTCTATGTGTTCCACGAATACGGGACAATGCTCCTGGCATGCACGGCATGTGGTGCAGTCCCAGATTACCTCGTCTGTGATTACCTCACCGAGCAGGCTCTTCACGTCGCCTTCTGTGCCTTTCTCTTTCCGCTCCAGCATGGCTGTTCTGAGGTCTTGAATGAGGTTCATCGGGGAAAGCGCCTTACCGCTCAGATAGGCGGGGCAGTTATCCTGACAGCGACCACAGCGGGTGCAGGCATCCAGGTCCATGAGCTGTTTCCATGTGAGGTCCTCGATATTGGAAGCACCGAATGCCTCCAGTTCCTCCAGATGCGGCATTGGCGAGAGCGCTCCTTTGGGGCGAGGAGACCTGAAGAAAGCGTTCAGGGGGGCTGCAAACATATGTGAAAGCTTGGTGAAAGAAAGCGGGATATAAGCCGCTACCCCAAAAGTGAAAACGACATGGAACCACCACATTCCTTGATACCAGGCAATGGCAGCATTTGTTGATAAGCCGGCGAACGCCTTATAGAAGGCAAAGCCGAAGAAACTCCATTGTGCCCATGCTTCTCGGGCCAGCACACCGGCTTCCGCAGAAGAAGCAGCGGCTATGCGGAATCCCTCGAGGATAAAGCCGGTGATAACGATGACAAAGGCCAGTACTATGGCGATCCAGTCTTCTGCCCTGTTATCCAGTCTATCCGGCCTTAGAATATATCTCCTCGTCAGGGCTAGAATTATCCCCAGGATAACGAAGATGCCCCCTACCTCGTTCATGGTTGAGATAGCCAGGTAAACATTACCGGTCAGGATCTCGACCCAGTAATGAGATATAAAGTCTAGGCCTGCTCCCAGGAGAAGGAAACCAGCCCCCCCGAAGAGCAAGAGATGCATGGATCCGGCGTAGACTTCCCGGAATCCTGCGAAAAAGCGCAGGTGGAATAGGCCGTCAAAAACCGCTGTCTTGAGGAATTCCCATGTCCTCTTTCTCAGGGGACTTAGCCTGTCATCGGCCTTGCCTATGTGCCACAAATGGTAGCGCTCATATAGGGCATAGCCGATTGCCCCCAAAGCCACTATAGCGAAGATATATACCAGAACCCAGATAGGGAAATCACCAACGTATATTTCCCATCCTATCTCACGAAATGCATCCATTTAGTTATCCCTCCTACTCGCTTTGTTGTGAAGAATCCTCAGGACTCAGGTGTTTCCTTTCTTCCTCGTAGAGGGCATGTGCTATGAGCCCAACACCTGCTGGTAGGTAGAGGTAAACTAGGAAGAGGAGCACACTGCATTCCAACGCAGTTACTATGAGGGGGATTATGAAGGCCACTATGAGGGAGGAGAAAAGGCCTAAATAGAACTCGGTTTTTGTGGTCAACTTTCGCCTCCTTAGCCAGTTTCAAGTATACTATTACTATATTACCACAATGTTAACGGGTTTTTAAACTAATGTGCAAGCTGAGTATGACCTGACCCCCTAAGACGATACCAGTTATAATCTCGTAAAGGGGGAAATAAATGGCCAGAAGAGGACTTACTCCGGAGAAGATCATCACCAAGCTGCGCGAGGCTGAGATATTGCTTAGTCAGGGGGCTACCATCGCCGTTGCCAGTAAGAAGATCGGTGTCAGCGATCACACCTACTATCGCTGGCGCAAAGAGTATGGGGAATGACAGTGGACCAGCCTCGGCGGCTTAAGGAGTTAGAGGAAGAGAACACCCGTTTAAAGAAGCTTCACGGGGAAACTTATAAGCCCACCCCGCATAGCTCTTTAAACTACCGGCCTCCAGCTCCTGAAGCTATTCTGAGTAAAATAACGACTTAATAAGTGGTGCCGCTATTGGGGGCAACTCAAGTATGATATTCAGTGGTGGTGGAATTGGGATTCTTTGCTATTCCCTGTGAATATGAGCGGGTACGCAATATCACTTGTGCAGCACGGAATCCAAACTGCGAGGAAGAGGAACACGAATACGGCGATTATGTCGAACCAGTTTATTATCGCTCCTACCGACAGTGCCATGATAACGTGAAACAGAGAGGCCCATGTGCTTATTAAAACGTGCCCGAAATGAGGGAACTTTGTTACCTGTTTCCAACAACCGATTGCGATACCCAGAAAGGCGGCCGAATTTGTCAGTAACGGCTTTTCGATAAATCCGATGTTTATCCCTTGCTCGAACCCCAGTAGTGTTTCCCCTATATAGGGGATAATGCAATCGCTGAGGGTAGCTATACCCAGGGAGCCGGTTATCCCCACCATGACTGCTTTCCAGAGGCGGTGGCCTTCGGATTTCATGTAGATAGAGGTGGTGGTAAGGGCACTCAAGAAGACGTGAGTTGGGTGCAGCACATAGAAAATTTCTTCAGAGGCCGGGGTGATCTTGGGGAGAAAATCGCCGAGGGCTATTACTATTATGAAGATGATTCCCGTGGCAGCTCCGAGGCTGGTGAAAGGGGCATGCTGTTTCAGTTCCCCAGTGATTCGTTTGAGCACTTTACCTTCTCAAGTTCGCAAGTGTAAGCCCTTACTATTTAGTAATCATGCAACAAGGGACTTCAGTTGTCAAGTGCCTGGGGCGGTTCTGTGATTGCCTGCTGGGAGACTTCCTGCACTTTTCCCTCTATATTTTTGCCCTTTTTATCGTTCCCCAACCGCTTTTTGTGCGGAATATATATTTGAGAGTGCCTTTAAAGCGCCAAAAGGAATGCAACTGGCGATACCCGAAGTTCTCCAGAAAACCTGCGGCAAACATCTTGAGAAGATCTTTCCATCCCTTGTATCTGCTGTAGGAGGTCTCTTCAAGCAAAACCGCGGAATAAGTAAGAAGCAATGCCCAAACCAGGGCTACGCTTAAGAAAAGCCAGAAAAATGCATATTTACGATGCCGAAAATAAAACATACTACTACTATAGGAATAGCAAGTAGTTCTATAACACAGCCCAGCATTTCATACAGGGAAAATACGGTAAGCCTATGAGTCCTATTCTTCCGTAACTCGGATTTAAATGACCTGCCCCCTAAAACGATACCAGTTATAATCTCGTAAAGGGGGAAATAAATGGCCAGAAGAGGACTTACTCCGGAGAAGATCATCACCAAGCTGCGCGAGGCTGAGATATTGCTTAGTCAGGGCGCTACCATCGCCGTTGCCAGTAAGAAGATCGGTATCAGCGATCACACCTACTATCGCTGGCGCAAAGAGTATGGGGGGATGACAGTGGACCAGGCTCGGCGGCTTAAGGAGCTAGAGGAAGAGAACACCCGTTTAAAGAAGCTGGTAGCCGACCTTTCGTTAGATAATGCCATTCTCAAAGAAGCTTCACGGGGAAACTTATAAGCCCGCCCCGCAGACGAAATATAATGTTACAGGTGTGTGAGAAGCTAAAGGTCTCGGAAAGGCAAGCGTGCAAGGCACTGGAGCAGGCCAGGACTACTCAGCGTCGTAGTCTATCGCCACCGTCGGATGAGAAACAGCTTACAAACGATATTACTGCTCTGGCAACCAAGTACGGGAGGTATGGCTATCGCAGGATAACGGCCATGTTAAAGGATATGGGGTGGCAGGTAAACCATAAGAGGGTGGAACGAATCTGGAGGAGGGAAGGACTGAAGGTGCCCAAGAAGCAACCCAAGAGAGGCAGATTATGGCTAAATGACGGATCCTGTATCCGGCTCAGACCGGAGCATAAAGACCATGTCTGGAGCTACGATTTCATGATAGACCGTACGGCTGATGGCAGAGGCTTCAGGATACTGAATATAATTGATGAATACACCCGGGAATGCTTGGCTATTGTGGTAAAACGAAATATCAAGTCACAGGATGTGATTGATCTCTTGTTCCACCTTTTCATATTTCGTGGTATTCCTGAGCACATACGCTCAGATAACGGGCCGGAGTTCACGGCAAAAGCAGTAAGGGAATACTTGTCGCGGCTTGGGACAAAGGCCTTGTTTATTGAGCCAGGCAGTCCTTGGGAGAACGGTTATATCGAGCCTTTTAATGGTAAGCTGCGGGATGAACTCTTGATGTGAAAAACCGCGGTCTTTGATCCACCTGGGAAACAAATCAGTTACCATTGTCGTAGAACCATCAGAGAGGTGCGGCAATGGCATACAAGGAGGTTTTCCGAGTGGAGATTACAGAAGTGATCAGGCAATGGCAGGCTGGTAGGGGTATTCGTGAAGTAGCAGAGGCCACCGGTCTGGCTCGTAACACTACCCGAAAGTATATCCTGCAAGCCGAAAGCTGCGAGCTTGCGCGTGACGGGCCATCACCAACCGAATCCCAGGTGAGTGCCTTGATGCAGCTCAACAGAGCCGGACCCCGGCAGGTGGTGATAACCACCGAGAAGGTACCCGAGCCTTGGGCTGAGGAAGTTGAGCGATGGCTCATGCATAACCGGTTGAAACTCACCCGGGTGCAGGAGCTACTGGCTGAGCGCCGCTGCATGGTACCCTACACGTGCTTGCATCGTTTCGCAACCAGAAAAGGCTGGATGGGTAAACGCTCGCGCACTACAGTGCGTATGGC
>JAGXOF010000026.1 GCA_023660035.1 Dehalococcoidia bacterium LH_S1 | reverse complement strand
AACATGCGAGGAAAATCTACGACATCTTAGAAGTCACGAGGCGCTGCACACCTTATATAATAGAGAAAATGTAGTGCCCTGATTTCGGGAAAACGTAGCTAATTTCCCTGAAAATGTAGAAAGTCGGGAACATTAGTAGCCTATGCCTTCGCAACGTGCTACCAGCGATGCTCAAAAACTCAAAGAGTCACTCCCTGAGCTGCCGAAGCCGATAGCAAAGCCTTTTCTCGTTATGGTAAGTGGCTTGCCGGGCACCGGCAAATCATACTTTAGTCGCAAGCTTTCTGAACAACAGCCGTGTGTGGTATTGAACAGCGATATCCTGCGAAAAACCCTGTTCCCTTCACCTCAGTACACCGGCCCTGAGAACAATCGTCTCTTCTCTGCTCTCGAAGAGCTTGTCAAATCCCTATTGAGGAGTAACATACCTGTCCTTGTAGACGCTACAAACCTTGTGAGGCGGGACAGGGAACGTCTGTACAGCATCGGGGATAGGCTCTCTGTGAAACTGGTTATCGTTCGGGTGGAGGCTCCGCAGGAAGTGGTGCAAGAGCGTTTACAGTCCCGCAGTGAAAAGGCTGACTCCGAAGACGCCTCGGACGCTGACCTTGACGTATATCAACGGATGGCTTCAAGGGTACAACGGATCCACCGGAACCACTTTACCGTCGATACCTCGAAGGACATTACCCCTGTAATCATGAAGATAATCAGGGAGCTAAAGAGATAGGGGCTCCTGACTTCATTTGTTCCGACAAGTATCATGTGCTAATATAAGTATGGAGCCCGTTAACTAACTTGAGCCACCAGGAGGAGGTGATACCGTTGGACGAGCTTAAGGTGTTTACTGGTAACACACACCCCGACCTGGCTCACTTGATCTGCGATTATTTAGTTATTCCTCCAGGACAGGTATCGGTATTCCAGTTCAGTAACGAGAACACCTTCGTTCAGATCAAGGAGAATGTCCGCGGACGGGATGTGTTTATCGTTCAACCGATTTCCTCCCCAGTGGACAAGAGCCTCATGGAACTCCTCATAATGGTAGACGCGGCGAAACGCGCATCAGCGGCGAGGATCACTCCTGTGATTCCGTACTATGGATATGGACGGACCGATAAAAAAGACCAGCCACGTGTTCCGATAACTGCGAGGCTTGTGGCTGATCTCATTACTGTAGCGGGTGCAAGCCGCATACTTACGCTTGATTTGCACGCGGGACAGATCCAGGGCTTTTTCAATATCCCTGTGGATGAGCTGACAGCACTTGACTCACTGGTCGATTATTTCAAAGGAAAAGAATTGGAAAATGTGGCAGTAGTGGCGACCGACATCGGTATTTCCAAAATAGCCCGTGATATGGCAGCAAAGCTCAACTCCCGCCTGGCCATAGTGGAAAAACGGAGACCGGGCAATGACGACAAGACTGAAACGCTCACGGTCATCGGAGAGGTTCAAGGATGCCATGCCATATTGGTGGACGATGAAATCGATACAGGCGGGTCCATAACGGCTGCCGCGAAGACCGTTGCTGAACACGGAGCCAAAGAGGTGTATGCTTGCTGTACGCATCCGATACTCTCAGGTCCGGCAGTAGAAAGGCTCAGCACCAGCGTATTGAAGGAGATAGTTGTTGGCGACAGCGTGCCGATCCCGGACGAGAAGAAAATCGAAAAGATGACCACACTTTCTCTGGCCCCTCTTATAGGTGAGGCGATCCATCGAATCCACGCCAATCTCTCAGTGGGAGCGATGTTTCAGTAGCGATGTTCAAGAAACTTGCCAATCTCTTCGGTGATACTAACGAGAAAGAACTCAAGCGACTGCAATCCCTTGTTGATAGAATAGAGGCGCTTGAGCCGGGGTTTGAAAAGCTCAGCGATGAGGAACTCAGGGCCAAGACTGGTGAGTTCAAGGGGCGTTTCAACAGCGAGGATACCCTAGGCGATTTACTCCCCGAAGCATTTGCCACGGCTCGAGAGGCTGCCAAGCGGACGCTCGGGCAGAGACACTTCGACGTTCAGTTAATGGGCGGCATTGTCCTGCATCGGGGCAAGACCGCCGAGATGAAGACCGGTGAAGGTAAAACCCTCGTTGCTACCCTCCCTGTTTACCTCAATTCCCTTACAGGCGAAGGCGTCCACGTCGTTACCGTCAATGATTACCTGGCCAAGCGCGATACCCAGTGGATGGGGCCTGTTTACCATACCTTGGGAGTAAGCCTGGGGTGTATTCAGCACGATTCTGCATTCCTTTTCGATCCGGAATATGATTCGGGCGACGAGTCCTGGCCACACCTGCGGCCGGTGACGCGTAGAGAGGCATATCACGCCGATGTCTCATACGGCACCAATAACGAGTTTGGCTTCGATTACCTCCGCGACAGCATGGTCACCGACCTTTCCCAGCGGGTACAGAGGGAGTTCTATTATGCCATTGTGGATGAGGTAGACAATATCCTGATCGATGAATCACGCACTCCGCTTATCATAAGCGGTCAGGCTGAAGAGGCCACACAGACATACTATACGTTCGCCAGGCTCGTTCCGCGGCTGCAGCAAGACACCGACTACACGATTGAAGAGAAAACGAAGACAGTCATGATCACTGAATCGGGGGTCGCCAAGATGGAGAACTGGCTGGGCGTCTCCAATCTGTATGCCCCGGCCAATTATTATCTTGTTCAGTACATGGAGAATGCCCTCAGGGCTCACGTCTTCTACAAGCGGGACGGCGAATATGTAGTGAGAGACGGGGAGGTTGTGATCGTTGATGAGTTCACTGGCAGGTTGATGTTCGGTAGGCGCTTTTCCGAGGGATTGCACCAGTCGATTGAGGCCAAGGAAGGGGTGAAGGTACAGAGAGAGAGCATAACCCTGGCCAGCGTTACCTTTCAGAATTACTTCCGGATATACGAGAAGCTGGCCGGCATGACCGGGACAGCAGCTACGGAGGCAGAGGAGTTGTACAAGATCTACAGCCTCGATGTGGTAACGATTCCAACAAACAAGCCCCTTATGCGGACAGAGCACCCGGATCGCATCTACAAGAACGAGGAGGCCAAGTTCCGGGCTATCATAAAATCGATTGAAGAGGTCCATAAGACAGGCAGGCCGATCCTGGTAGGCACCGTTTCCATCGAGAAATCGGAGAAACTTAGCGAGATGCTAACGAAGAGAGGCATTCAGCATAAAGTGCTCAACGCAAAGCAACACGAGAGAGAAGCCCATGTGATCGAGGAGGCGGGGCGAATAGGTGCAGTGACGATCGCCACGAGTATGGCGGGGCGTGGTGTAGACATCATTCTGGGAGGTAATCCCCCAGGCCGGGACCTCAATGAGTGGCAGGAGGAGCACAACAAGGTTGTGGAACTTGGCGGACTCCACATCGTGGGCACGGAGCGCCATGAGGCCCGCCGTATCGACAATCAGCTAAGAGGCCGTGCCGGACGCCAGGGGGACCCCGGCAGTTCACAATTCTATGTTTCGCTTGAGGATGACATCATGAGGCAGTTTGGTGGAGACCGTGTGGGGTGGATTATGGAACGATTCGGGTTCGATGAAGATACCCCCATTGAACATTCCATGGTGTCCAAAGCCATTGAAAACACGCAGGTGAAAGTGGAAGGCTATCACTTCGATGTCCGCAAACACTTGCTGGATTACGGTGATGTACTTAACAGGCAGCGGGAAAGCATCTATGCGGAGAGGGACAAAATCCTGAAGGGAGCCGACCTCAAGCACAACATCCGCGAGATGGTCAACAAGGAGATTAGCGATACCGTTTACTCCTTGCTCCCCGACGAACACGGTGATGCATGGAACCTCAATGGGTTACTTGCCGAGGCCAATGCAATACTACCATTGCCAAGTGAGGCTAACGAAGAGAACTTCTCGCTCATGAGCAGAGAGGAGATCGAAGAGAACTTACTTGAACGTGCGGACTCGCTCTACGAGGAGCGGGAACAGGAAGTCGGCCCCGAAAATATGCGCATCCTTGAGCGTTTGGTAATGCTGCGAGCGATAGACAGGCGTTGGGTAGAACATTTAACCGCCCTTGAGAATATGCGGCAGGGGGTCGGCCTGTATGCATACGGGCACAGAGACCCCTTAACCTCATACAAAAAAGAAGGTCATGAGATGTTCCAGCAGCTCCAGGCCAACATTCAGCGCGACATCGTCCGGACCATTTATCATGCGGGACTCGTCAAAGAATCTCAGGCACAGCAGAAACAGGCAGTCGGGGCCGGGGTCGCAAAGAAAAAAATAGGTCGCAATGAGCCATGCCCATGTGGGAGCGGTAAAAAATACAAGAATTGTTGTGGCAGGTTAGCCACTTGAATTTAGCAGGAAGCCGAGGGAAGCGCTTCCTCCGTTTATTTCTTTTTGTCACCTTCGATAACCGACTTGGGTTTAACGTCGATTTGTTTGGCTCGTGTTTTCTCCGTCTTGGGGAGAGTTAAGGTAAGGAGGCCGTTCTCCAGGCTAGCATCAGCTTTGTCAGAGTCGACTTCCACTCGGTCCATGGCCACGCGGAAGGAGACCTGATCAGAGATTCATCGAACGACTTGTCCATGGTATCTCTCATCCTTGAAAGACCCCTATATGGATCCCATCTAGTTAATCCTGGCATCATTCCACCTCCTTATTGCTGGGTTTTTGGTGCGCTTCCCTCGGTGTAGTTTTTGCTCCCTTTACACTATGGTGAGAACGGTTTGGCCGGGGAGGCCCGCCGGCAAATCACTTGCTCTTCACCTCAATCTTCTTGGGTCTAATCTCTTCAGCTTTGGCGTTTATCGCGTCTGGCAGGTTGATCGAGCGGGAAAGGGGGGCGGGCACCCCATCCTCCACGGCGATATCGGGCCAGCCAGCCAAACAGCGTGGACCGCTGCACGCCAAGAACCTCAGCCACCAACTTCGGCGGCTGCCCATCCTGAACCGCGGATACGCCCCGTTTTCGCAGTTCCGTAAGTTCATTGTGTGTAAGCTTATGAGAGTGACTTCATCTCTGACCAATAACAATGGCAAGCGAATCTACCAGCGGCGGACCGGAGACCCGGAGCCGTTTCATCTGGAGGTCTATCGAGCCCTGGGAGTATCGCCAAATCCATTACCGACAAAACGTTTGAAAGCATAAAGTTGTAGTGACCATATACCCCCTGACAAAGGGGTTTTTGGATTCAGTTTTTAAAGACCGTGGTGCTGCGGGGGCAAAGAAGAAATAATGCGCAGCATTATTCAGCAGGCATATCCAGGCAGGTTTGCCAGATGGGAAAGTGCCCCTGGGGCGACTCGAACGCCCGCGCGCGGCTTAGGAGGCCACCGCTCTATCCTCTGAGCTACAGGGGCTTACCACTTACTAATATAGCAACGGGCGGAGTTACATGCAAATCCTCGATTTATGGGGTTCTAGTGAGCGCAGAGGGTATTCTTGAGGCGTTTCACCGAAGGGTGTTGTACTCCGGGTCCAGGGTGTTCTCGGGGTCAAATTGCTGTAACGTAACCTGTACAGGCATACCTTCCTACTTAGCAAGAATTCATAAGCTAAGGCATAACCATACTAATAGGACTGGAACTGAACTGTAACAGGTCGAGGTAAGGCGAGGCCAGCTTCTACCTCAGCTGCCTTAAGGATTGCCATAGGTATAGGGCAAGAAGTATGAACCTGGCATTCGGAGGCACACTGGTAAACCTTGGAGTTTACTTGGTGATTTAGAATGTCGTCCAGCTTTATATCCGTCAATAATTCCCCCATTCTTGTTATCATTTCACAATCTGTAGTTACCTCGACTCTAAATCGCCGTCTGTTTATCTTGGTGACCTCAATGGCAGCATTCATGCCGCAGACACCGGGATCAACTACTACTCGCGTCATATATGAAAAGCCTCCTTTGGCTGGGATCACTTATTTTGACGCAATACGTTTCGTGGGAGTTGCAAAAATTGATCGCACTGGGGAATGAGGTGCTGGAGCTTGTACCCTGGCTGTTAGCGCACTTGCTACTGCCATAATCCCCAATCACCGTCACTGAACTCAGGTGGTGAGCCACTGTCTTCCTTTTTTTACCCTTCATTGAATGGGCTCCCCATTTGCCTGAGAAAACTCACCAGCTCTGGGGAAAGGCGACTTACTTTCTTCTGTGCTTTCTCCTCATAGTGTTTTTCCAACTGTGGCATAAGGCGGTTTACCCTTCGATTCCCTTCCTCAAAGTAAATAGTAGGCCGGTAACGGGTGAAATCGTAGAAATCCCCTGGTTTGGCCAGCCTTCCTAAATACCGAGCCCCGAAGCGACTTTCCAACGAGGAAAGCACAAGCGTTCCTACATTCCCTACGTCCGCCCACGGCCTCACTATGGCTAAGACATGTGGATCCCGGAGATGGTGGACAGGATCTACAGTCTCAAAGGCGCCGATTCTCACTATTCTAGTCTCTGACATCACGTACTCCTTTCCTAAATTTAGCTTATCTCCTCCTGGATTGAGGGAACCCTCTGATACCTGCCTTTATCAGTTTTTCATGTTACTTGACACCTCCTTCTTTAGAAACAAAAAAAACGCACCTCAACATGAGATGCGGGCTATAGATCAATGCTGCTATAACCACTCCCAATCCCCGAGGAGTCAGTTGTGCCGAATTGCTCCGGGGCAGGTCTCCCGACTTCCAGTTCGTCCTACTCGCGGCGCCTTCCCAGACTTTTTTAAGTCCAGTGGTCTCAGAGTCGCTTTCGTCCCTGGTTACGGTTGCGGGGACAGTGACGGAGTTACACCGTCTTCCCTGTTCGCACCCCGAAACTTCTCTCGATATTTTAACGTTCTGGTGGCTATTATAAATACAAATATAGTGTTGTCAAGCCCCACTCTCCTCCAGGCCCATTTTGTATTGGAAGAGAGTACCTCTTGACAAATGTGTTAGATGCCGTTAGAATGTAAAATGAAATGGTAGGTTTGGGAAACAACGTGGCGCTCGTAACTTATTTTAGCTTCACCAGCTATTATTGGTTTAGTGGCTATGGTTTTCCTGTACCTACCTAGTGGATTAGCGCAGGTAAACGGGGAAACCATAAAAAGACTACCCGCCCAGGCGGATGGTCTTTTTTTATTGATGAGGGCAGTTCACAGGGATGATCAATCAAAAGAGTATCAAATAGAGTTAGGAGGATAGCATAGATGGAATGTCGAGGTATACGTGGCGCAATTGATGTGGAGAGCAATGATGAGGAACCCATCGTTGCAGCGACACGCAGGCTATTGGAGCGGATTGTTCGGGCTAACGGCATGCGCAAGGAGGAGGTGGCATGCGCCTTTTTTACCTCCACCCCGGATCTGGATGCAGCGTATCCGGCACGGGCGGCGCGTGAGATGGGGTGGGCCCATATTCCCCTGATGTGCATGCAGGAGGCAATGATTGCTGACAGCATCCCGCGCTGTATTCGGGTTCTTGTCCTGTGGAACACAGACTGTGGGCCCGATCAACTCCAGCACGTTTATCTGGATGGAGCGCAGACTCTGCGCCCTGACCTTGCTGAGGGGGAATCCTATGACTAGGGTAATGTTTCAGGGAACACGTGGGGCTTATTCGGAGGAGGCTATCCGGCATTTCTTTGGCCCCGAGGTGGAGGCCGTCGCGTGTGATACGCTGGGCCAGGTCTTTGATGGGGTAGAGAATGGTGATGCCGGGTTCGGCATGGTCCCGGTGGAGAACACGGTTGCCGGTTCCGTCGTCCAGTCCTATGAATTGCTCATGGATCATGATGTGAGAATATATTCTGAGACTGTTCTTCATGTGAGACATGTGTTGCTCGGTGCTCCCGGCGCTGAGTTGTCCGATATTAAGAGGGTTCGATCGCACAAGCAAGCATTAGCCCAGTGCCAGCGTTACATTGAGAGGAACGGATTTACTCCCGAACCATCCTTTGACACGGCCGGCAGCGCACAGGAGCTCTCCGCCAATCCGGTTAAAGAAGTGGCAGCGATAGCCAGTGAGTTGTGCGACGAGTTGTACGGTTTGCAGGTGCTGGAAAGGGGGATTGAGGATTTTCGGCTCAATTATACACGCTTCTTCGTTATCTCTCTGGAAACGCCGCCCCGTGCACAGCGAAATAAGACATCGATAGCATTTGTCACTCCCCATCAGCCGGGGGCCCTCTATGAATGCCTTGGTGAATTTGCCACGCGCGGCATTAACCTTACCAAGATTGAGTCACGCCCGCGGATCAATCAGCCGTGGCAATATATATTTCATCTGGATTTCGAAGGGCACTATCAGGCCCCGGAGTGTGAGAAGGCGATAATGGGGCTCTTGCGGCGCTCTTCCTTTGTAAAGCTGCTGGGTTCCTATCCTGCCGCTCCCCAGCTTGCAGTTGAGAGAGATATGACTGTTGGCGGACAAGCCGGCGATCAGGAGGGGGTATCATGATTATAGTGATGAAAAAGGATGCAACCACTTCTCAAATGGACAGGATTGTTTCTTGGATCAAGCAGATGGGACAGCAGGCGTATATATCACAAGGGGAGGAGCGGACAGTCATCGGCATTATCGGCGACACTCGCTCTCTGGATCATACGCTGATAAGTCAGTTTGATGGTGTGGAGAACATGGTCCCCATTGAAAAACCTTTTAAGCTGGCCAACCGGGAATTTCACCCGCAGGATACTGTGTTCAACGTCGGCGGAGTGGCGATAGGAGGTGAGAGGGTGGTATCGATTGCTGGGCCCTGTGCCGTGGAGAGTTTTGATCAGATGTTGGAGACAGCCCGTTCGGTAAAAGAAGAGGGAGCACAGGTCTTGCGGGGTGGCGCATTTAAGCCACGTACATCCCCGTACAGCTTTCAGGGATTGGGAGAGGAGGGATTAAGGATACTTAGCAGAGTTCGAGAAGAAACGGGGCTCCCGGTAGTTACCGAGGTTATGCAACCCGAATTGGTATCGCTGGTGAGTAGCTATGCCGATGTTTTGCAGGTAGGAGCTCGGAACATGCAGAACTTTGCACTCCTACATGCTGTGGGCAAGGCGCAGCGCCCTGTAATGCTGAAGAGAGGGATGATGTCCACCATGGAGGAACTGCTCCTGGCGGCTGAGTATATCCTTTTGCACGGCAATCCTCAGGTGATCTTGTGTGAGCGGGGCATACGCACTTTCGAGACATACACTCGTAACACGCTGGACATCAGTGCCATTCCGCTTCTAAAGCAGCTCACTCATCTGCCAGTGATGGTGGACCCCAGTCATGCGACGGGGAAACGTGAGCTTGTGGAACCGGTCTCCATGGCGGCCGTGGCCGCTGGCGCCGATGGGGTTGTTATAGAAGTCCACCCGAACCCGGAGGAGGCCCTCTCAGATGGGTCGCAGTCCTTGAAGCCGGAGCAGTTTGCTGCGATGATGAAAAATCTAAAACCTGTAGCTGAAGCTGTAGGACGAAAGTTGTGATTAACTACTCACATGTCATTCCGAATCGAGTTCGGAATGACGAAGTGGAGAGGTTGAACAGTTACGATTATGAAGGAATTGCGAAATACGGAAATTGCTGTTGTGGGATTGGGATTGATGGGAGGCTCTATCGCCGGAGCGTTGCAAGGGCGTTGCCGCTCTGTGGTTGGCATCGGACGGAGAGAGTCGACCATTGAGGCAGCGATCGAGCGCGGCCTGGTTGACAGGGCTACAGATGACCTGGCGAGCGGTGTGCGCGAAGCGGATGTGGTTATTCTGGCTACTCCGGTGCGCACAATCATGCAACAGATAAGAGAGGTAATTCCCTTGCTCTCAGAGGGGGCTTTGCTGATGGACCTGGGCAGCACGAAGGTGGAAATTATGAAGGAGATGGATAGTCTTCCCGAGCATGTCCAGCCAGTGGGGGGACATCCGATGTGCGGCAAGGAGGAATCGGGAATCGGGGTTGCGGAATCATCACTTTACGAAGGTTGTACTTTTATTCTCACGCCCTTGCCACGCACTTCCGAGACAGCGCTGGCACTGGCCCGGGAACTGGTTGCTGCCGTCGGAGCGCGCCCCCTTGAGCTCAATGCCTCGCGCCATGATTTCCTGCTCAGCCCGATCAGTCATTTGCCTTATCTGTTATCCTGTTCGCTTGTGGAGACAGCGGATGTCATGAGTTCGCCTGACGGGGCCGCATGGGAGATAGTAGCAGGAGGCTTCCGGGATACGTCCCGACTTGCAGGCAGCGATGTGAGGATGCTTGTGGATACCCTCTGTACTAACCAGAACAATGTTAAGAAGGCGCTTGAAACTTGCCAGGAGCAACTGCACCAGTTGGCCCTTCTGGTTGAGAGAGCTGATGAAGGGGAAATGGAAGAGACTCTGAGTGCCATCCGCGAGAAGCGGAGGCAGATGTTCTCATGACGGTGTTGATGGTCCATCCTGTCGCGGGTTTGCGCGGACAGGCCCGCGTACCGGGTGATAAGTCCATATCTCACAGGGCATTGCTCCTCGGGGCGCTGGCTTCGGGAGGGACACATGTGGAGGATTTTCTCCCCTGCAACGACTGCCTTGCTACGCTGGAATGTCTCCGCACTTTGGGGGTAGGAATCGATGTGCTTGGCGAGACCAAAGTGGCTATCCATGGCCGTGGACTGCATGGATTGACCCCTCCCGCAGGGGTGTTGGACTGTCGTCGCTCGGCAACCGCGATGAGATTACTGGCGGGTGTCCTGGCCGGGCAGCCGTTTGAATGTACTCTGAGCGGTGATGAGCAACTCTTGTCCCGTCCCATGAGCCGTATCAGCGAGCCACTGCGGCAGATGGGTGTTTCTATCTCTGACAATAATGGATGTGCTCCTCTTACTATCCGGGGCGGAGAATTGTACGACTGTGTTCATCAACTGGATGTCGCTAGTGCCCAGGTGAAGAGTGCGCTTTTGCTCGCGGGGCTCTATGCCGACGGCCCGACCACCGTCGAACAGGTTGGCCCGGCACGCGACCACACCGAGCGCATGCTCAGAGCGATGGGGGCGAACGTGGAGTCCAACGATTTAACCGTTACCGTTAGTCCTGCAAAGTCGCTTGCTCCGCTATCGATGGTCGTTCCAGGGGGTATTTCTTCTGCGGCTTTCCCCATTGTCGCTGCGACGATTGTCCCCGACTCCGAGATCACCGTGTCTGAAGTGGGCATCAATCCGACTCGTACAGGGCTATTAGATATATTACGTTTAATGGGAGCGGACATAGCGGTGTACAACAAGCGTACCTGGGTCGAGGAACCGGTTGCGGGTATCACCGCACGCACATCCTCGTTGCACGGTGCGGAGGTTTCCGGCGATACCGTGGTGCGGATGATCGATGAATTTTCCATTCTCGCCGTTGCTGCTACGCAGGCAAGCGGAGTCACTACAGTGCGCGACGCAGGCGAGTTGCGGATGAAGGAAACCGACAGAGTTGCTACGCTGGTAGAGGAGCTTGGCAAGGTGGGAGCTGACATCGAGGCTTGCGAAGATGGGTTCGTTGTAAGGGGTCCGACACAGCTTCACGGTGGAGTGGTAGATAGCCACAGCGATCACCGGCTGGCGATGGCCCTGGCCGTTGCGGGAATGGTCGCCGATAGTGCTGTGACTATTGGAAATATAGATTGTACAGCGGACTCCTTTCCCGGCTTCACTGACTTCATGAGGGGAATCGGTGGCGAGTATGATTGACGGGAACACACAACTAGTTGGATTGATCGGCCATCCGGTGGGGCACAGTCTCTCGCCGGTAATGCACAATGCGGCATTCCAGTCTCTGCGGATGGACTGGGTATATCTCCCGCTTCCCGTTTCTCCGCATCAGCTCGAGGATGCTGTTCATGGTCTGGGGCCTCTTGGATTTCGTGGAGTCAACGTGACCGTCCCATACAAAGAGGCTGTGCTCAAGTTTCTGGATGAGGTTACGCCCTGTGCGCGTGCGCTTGGCGCTGTTAATACCATAGTTATCGAGCGGGGCTCAGAGGGGGGAATCTCATTGAAGGGCGATAACACCGACGTGGATGGTTTTGCGGGGGCGTTGCGTCGTGGTGAAGTTGATATGGTGGGGTGTGGGGA
>JAGXOF010000025.1 GCA_023660035.1 Dehalococcoidia bacterium LH_S1 | reverse complement strand
CATTTTTCTCTTGTTTGGACCGACGATCTGAAAACAGTCGTGGGAGTTCTTCAAGAAGTTGCTTTCTCCACTGTTGGATCTGATTGGCATGAACTCCAAACTCACTGGACAACTGAGCTATGGTCTTTTCTCCTTTCGCCGCTTCTAGGGCCACCTTTGCTTTGAATGCCGCGTCATGTCGCTTTCGCAAATTGTGCATTTCGCCTCGCCTCCTCGCTGTTTTTGCAGGCTACCATGCACCTTATTGCCCTGTCCAGTTTTCAGGGAGTATTATACTTTGCAGAGAGCATAAGTGCAGATTTTGAAGGGGCTTATCATGGTGAAACGGGAATTAGATGCTGACAAGATAGAAAGGAAATTGGAAGAGAAAGGAATATTTGGTTCATTTATCAGAGGAGAAGAAACCGCAAGTAGTGATATAGATGTTCTTATTGAATATGAAAAAGCATCAGAAAGAGGGGCAAAGAATGATTGACTCAACACTTGTTGCACATCACAGATTACACATCACGGATTACCCCAGGGTTCCATCATAATCCTAAATTGGAATGGACTTGAGGACACTATAGAGTGCCTGGAGTCTCTTAAAAGAAATATCTCAACAATTAATTGCAGATAGGATATAATTCATTGATGGTTGCACGCATTTATTATAAGTGAAAGGAGGGCGGCATGATTACCCAGTATATTGAAGCTGCCATGGCACAGGCTAAGTATGAGATTATTAGGGAAGAAGAGCCATACTATGGGGAGGTGCCAAGTTTAGCCGGTGTCTGGGCGACTGGAAAAACCTTAGAGGAATGCCGCCAGAGCCTAGCTGAGGTTATTGATAGCTGGATCGTAGTCAGGCTCAAGAAGGGACTATCCATCCCTCCCATCGGAGAATACAGGATAGAGGAGCTGAAGAAACTAGAGGTCCATGGCTAAGCTTTCACCCGTTTCTTGGGCAGAACTAGTCAGGCGGCTCCATGCCCTTGAATTTGAAGGCCCTTATCAGGGAGGGAAGCATCCGTATATGGTTAGAGGAAATATGGTGTTAACCATCCCAAATCCCCATCGAAGAGAGATTAGTATTGATCCCCTCTCTCGTATTTTAAAACGAGCCGAGATCACAAGAAAAGAGGGGCTTGAATATGCCGAGTAATTATCCTAAAATCTCAATAATAATCCTCAACTGGAACGGGCTTGAGGATACCGCAACATGTTTTAAATAGCAGCGCGATTCAACATGCTTAGCACTACAAGGGAGTATGCCACAAGTGGATGTCACAGAGAAATTTGAAGAGAGACTTACAAGCAGAGCAATAAGGATAGGCATAGTGGGTCTTGGCTATGTTGGGCTTCCTTTGGCGATTGCTTTCTCAGAGGCAAGCTTCAAAGTGTTGGGGATTGATGTACAACGAGAGAAGGTGGATTTGATTAACCGAGGCCAATCTTATATTGCAGACGTAAGTAATGATCGCCTTTTATCCCTCGTGGCAAAGAACTTTGTGGAGGCAACTACAGACCAAAGCAGGCTGAGGGAGGTGGGCGCTATTTGCATTTGTGTTCCAACTCCATTGACTAAAACTAAGGAGCCAGACCTGTCCTATATAATCCGTGAATCTGAAGAGATTTCTAAATACCTTCAGCCAGGGCAGATCATAGTTCTGGAAAGCACTACTTATCCTGGCACCACAAAGGGGATAGTAAAACCTATTCTCGAGCACTCGGGACTAAAAGGGGGCTTGGATTTTTATCTTGCCTATTCTCCTGAGAGAATCGACCCGGGGAGTAAGAAGTATAGTATCAGAAACACCCCAAAGATAGTTGGCGGGATTGATTCTCAATCCACCAGGCTGGCGGAGCTTCTCTACCGCCAGGTAGCGGATATCATGGTTCCTGTCTCATCTCCTGAGGTCGCCGAGATGACCAAGGTATTCGAGAATGTCTTCCGCAATGTTAATATCGCCCTGGTCAACGAGCTTGCTCAGCTCTGTGAGAGGATGGGGGTGAGTGTCTGGGAGGTTATCGATGCCGCCTCCACCAAGCCATTCGGTTATATGCCTTTCTACCCCGGACCGGGAATAGGAGGACACTGCATCCCACTTGATCCCTACTATTTGGCTAGCAAAGCCAGGGAATACGATTTACATACTAAATTCATTGAGCTTGCGGCACAGATTAACGAGTACATGCCTTATTATGTTACTACCCGCGTTATGGAGGCCCTAAACATGCAGGGTAAGAGCTTAAATGGTGCCAGGATATTAGTACTGGGAGTAACCTACAAGAAGGATGTAAGGGACACCAGGGAATCGCCGTCCTTAAAGCTCATCGAACTTCTTTACAAAAGGGGAGCAAAGATAAGCTACAACGACCCTTATATTCCCGAAATCCAACTTTCCAATGATACCCTAGCCTCGATGGACATGACTGAAGAGCAATTAACCTCGGCAGATTGTGTCGTGATAGCTGCAGCACATAGTTGCTATAACCTAGAGCAGGTGGCTCTCCAATCAAGATTGGTATTTGATGCTATAGGGGCTACCAGGGGATTAAAGTGTGGCAATATCCTCAGGCTAGGTGGCTGAATACAAAGGGCCTTAGTAAAAGAGTAAACGATAATGGTTTAAAGGTGAATAAGTGAAAATTTCAGTCTTAACTCCAAGTATGTCTAGTAATTGCCTTGGCCGAGCATATTTGTTGGCTAAAATCCTTCAACGGCGTTACGAAGTCGAGATTGTTGGCCTCGTGTTAGGCAGTGGAATTTGGGGGCCGATTGCGGACCTAGATGATGTGAAATTGAGATTTGTTAAAGTGGGTAAGGCACCTATCAGCTACTGGCAACTCAAAAAACTACTCGGGGAAGTAACGGGCGACATAGTATATGCCAGCAAACCGTTGTTCACCAGCTTCGGCATAGGGCTATTAAAGAAATTATCTGATAAAAAGCCGCTTATTCTGGATATCGACGACTGGGAAAGAGGATTTGCAAAAGAATTGTGGCAGAGGATATCTCCTGTTTACCGCTTCCTGTTTCTAGGTTATTCCACCCTTTATCATTCCATCCCTTTCCAAATCCTGTTAACTTTGTGTTACCGATCCAAGGAGCATGTGGTTGCATATACCAGATAATATTCTTTCCTTTGAGAGCCCCCCTTTTCACATCTTCTAAAACAGTTTTATTCACCTCTTCTGAGGGTACTGTACTAAGTTCCTTAACCCACCCCTTGTTCCAAATATCGACTATTTTCCTAAAGTGAGGCAAAGCTTTATATCCGGCCCTTTCTATACCAAGAGAATTTAAAGCTGGATGTGCACTGTAAAGAGTTATATTGTACCATTTATTAAAAACTAGTCTCAACCATGTATAAGTATTTGATCCAGGCGAGTGAGCTTTCTTTAATTCACCGCTGAGAAAATTTTTATATTCCTCTTTGAAATAATCATAGCGACAAGCGTCGAGAATTATGATAATATCCCAGTCGCCTTTATGAATTAAATGCTTTTGTTTTCTAACTTTCATCAGACACAACTCTCCCCAAAAGTCTAAAGGAATCTTCTTTCCCATATTGATAATTTTTCCTAAAGAGCTTCTTGCTATTCTTCTCAGTGCTTTAAAATGCGTCGCTATCTTCATTTTTGAGTCACCCCAATAAAATCTGTGAGAAATCTTAAATTCTCAAGCACTCTAATCTTAAAGAGTTTTTCTAACATGTATAACACTACCCCAAATTTTAGGATAATTTAGGAATTTTGTAATTAATGGCACATAAATACCGCATCCTGTGATAGAAATTTCATCAAATTGCTCTTTTAATACCGATTGTAGCTCATCTGTATTATAATGCCGGTAATGCTTCTCTTCTAGTTTTTTATTGTGGGAAGGAACTGATACTATAAGGTGTCCATCCCTTTTTAATACCCTCGACATCTCGACAATTGCTTTCCGCACCTCACTATCAGGAAGATGCTCTAGGGTATCTAAACAAGTAACAACGTCAAAGGACTCATCAGAGAATTGTAGATTTGTTACATCCATTTTTAAAAATCTGACTTCTGGTACTAAACATTGGGCAAAACGCAAGGCCTTTTCTGATATATCAATGCCGGTAACCTCCGCTGCCGATGCAACTAAAGAAGAAGCAAACTTCCCATCCCCACAACCTACGTCCAAGCATTGCTTCCCAGCCAGAGGGGATGCCATTGTTTGAACAATATGGGTTCGAAGATCATACAGGGCTTTCGAATTTTTCGAGAGCATCCAATGGTACGGTTGTTGATATTGCTGCTCCTGAATTTCTCTCTTTCTATTCATGTTACCTTCCTCGCTTTTTATCCATAGTTCCCACTCTTGCTGCTCTCTATAAAGATTGCTTTAGCATTTGCAGACTTCCCAGCAGCCCACGGTGAACTCGCTTCCAAAAAAGGAGCTGAAAGGACCGATAGTTGAAACCTTTGATTTGAAGTTTATCCGCTTTTATTGCCATATCTTTAATCCTTACACCAATGGGTCAAGTCCCGCCCTAGTAACTTACTTAATCGTTTCACCTCTGGTGCAAACTGTTCCTGAAGGCGCTTACGCACATGCTTGTCCATAGGTGGCCTTGGGTGAGTAAGCATCTGCTTGATCAGACGAAAGGCGGTGTCTGGTAAAAGAACTTTAGCAACTCTTTTCACCCAGGAATCCCTCATTAAGTCGCGTACTATCAGACTTTTTAGCTGTTTGGTGGGATTGTATACCTTAAAATCTGGGGTAAATTGATCGTCAACCTCAAGAAATCTCAAAACGTCTCTGTATACTTTCGGGGTATTGTTTACCAAATCATCAAAGACAATTATATGAATCTGATTCCATCCAAAAGCATCTACGTAACGATTGATTTGTTCCGTGTACAAAGGGATTTCTGAGTAGAAAAGGTGTTCAGGAATACGCGCATGCTTAGGAATCCGAGATCCCCTTTTTCGATCTTCTTCTGCTGCTAATGCTTCCTCAAAATCAACAATATCCTCATAACCTGAGCGGTAAACATGGCCATGCCAAGAGTAAAGCATATCCACCGGATTCCTCACTTGAATGATAATTTTTGCCCGAGGGCAAAATCTTCTAATCTCTGAGGCTGCCCGTTTTGAACGTAGATACGAGGGAGACTTCTCTCCCACTCTTTTTTCATCTTTGGCCTTAGAAAAGTATTCCAGATACTCCTTCTCCGTTAGTTTCTTATCGTAATGAACATCATTATCAAAGAAATGCAGCTCTTTATTAGGTATGAATACATCAGGATGCTGCCCGAGATACCTTATCATTGATGTCGTTCCACATCTTGGAGCTCCTACAATGAAAAAATCTGGTTTTTTAATATTACCCTTTTTATTCATCATCTACACTGTCCTCCTTAACGTTTGAAGTGTCTTTATTAGTCCCAAATGGTAAAACCGCCAGAAGAAAATATGACAAGTCATGTAGCTAATCAGTGCAATAATAATCAAGCCTACAAATTCTACAAAATCCATCCGACCAAAAGCGTTCTGAATAACCCAAAGTACTATAGCCATCAAGCCGGTTCCAACTATAGATGGCAATAATCTAATAAGAAGCCTTTTGTTAGAATATTGAATTATTTTAGAACTGGCTTTCCACCGAAATGGCATCGTAGATGTAATACTTAATAGTATTGAGATAGCCGTACCTTCAATACCATAGCGAACGGTCAAGGGATAGATAGAGATGACAATGACAATGGCTCTCATCAAGTTTATCCAAAAAGGTATATTAGGCCGCCCAACAGCTCGGAAAATCGGTCCAGCAGTTGCTGCGATTGAGCGCATCAAGCCTGAAATACTGAGAATCCTTAGTGCAGGAACCATCGGCATCCATTTCTCGCCCAAAAAAAGGCGAACAAAATCGGGTGCCAATATGAAGATTCCAGCAGTTAAGGGTAAAGTAAGAGATGTTGTAGCCTCTACAGTTCTCAAAAATCCTTCCCGCAATTTTGGAATCTTATCCTGCAGCTTGGAATACGCAGGAAAGGTCACTTGAGAGGTGACATGGGTGATCTCTGTTGCCATCAGATTGGAGAAATGAAAAGCCATCTGGTAAAAGCCGAGTGCAGTTGCTCCTAAAACCTTGCCTAAAAATACGTCATCACCCTGGGTGGCTAAGAACACTACAACACTGCTTCCCAAGATCCACCGGCCGAATGTATATAGCTCCTTGGCTTTCGTTCCTTCCAATCGCAGTCTTGGCCTATAGGAATGAATAAAATACGACACCACCAGCTGCACAAGGTTCCCGGCGAGAAGACCAAAGACCAGCGCCCACACACTGCGCAGGATAAACGCTGCAGGGATGGCCACAGCCAAATCGGCGAAAGTGCCGCCGAATTCATAGATAAACTGCTTGTGAAACTCCAGCCCTTTTTTGAAATAGACGATCCCGATATTTTGAAGGCTCTTGAGAAGGACAGCAACTCCCAGCACACGGACGAGCAAAACTGCTCGTGGTTCACCAAAGAAGGACCCAACTAACGGTGCTCCCAGGATGAGAATGCTCGCCAGCAGTAATCCTCGGATTACTTGGATAGTCCATGCTGTATCCAAATAAGACTTTATATCTTCTTTCTTCTGAATAAGCGCCTGATCAAATCCCGTCTTAGAGAAGGTCTCAAGAGCAGAGAGCGAAAGTAGAGCGATTCCATAGAGCCCAAAGTCATTGGGAGCCAATAAGCGTGCTAAAACAATGGTGCGAGCTAACCCGAACAGTCGGGTGGTAATCTTAAGTGCGGAGGCCCAGAATCCGGCATGAACCACCCGTTGGGATAGTGACTTGCCGGGATTTCTTAACCAAGCGTAGATGTGGTTTAGTTTCATGTTAGCCTTTAGGGCTCGTTGGGTTCATAGGGTTGAAAAGGCAGTCGTGGGTCATAAGTCCATAGTCCACTTACAGAGTAATCAGTCATGAGTGACGGGTAACGAGTAAGGAACCGTCTCTGGGTCATGGTTCTTGGTTGTTCCAAGGCTACTCATCCTTCTCATCCTTGCCCGCGGTTATCCGAACTTCACGCTCCGGTGCACAAATGAACCCTTGCTCGATCAGGTAATCCAGAATTATCTTAGCGTTTTCCTCTGGGGAATGGTTTACCGCGTCCAGACGGATCTCCGGGTGGAGCGGAGGTTCATACGGGTCGTCGATCCCGGTAAATCCTTTGATCTCTCCGCGACGTGTCTTGGCATACAGCCCTTTCTGATCCCGCTTTTCGCATACCTCAAGCGGGGTATCCACAAACACCTCGATGAATCTGTCATCCCCGACCATGCGGCGCACGTCACCCCGAGTTGCCCGATATGGACTCACAGCCGCACACACAGCCGTCCCTCCGTGTCGCACTACCTCCGCGGCGACAAACCCGATACGGCGAATGTTAGTATCCCTGTCCTCTTTGCTGAACCCCAATCCCTTGGATAGGTGCGTGCGCACCACATCTCCATCGAGGACCGTCACCTGGCGGCCGTGTTCTATCAATTGCTGCGTCAGGATCTCGGCGGTGGTGGATTTACCTGCGCTGCTTAAGCCGGTGAACCAGAGGCACATACCTTGCTTGTGACGCGGAGGATAGCTCTCGGCGAGGATCTCTGCCACTTCAGGACGCGTAAACCATTCCGGGAGGGTTTTGCCGTTGCTCAGATACTCCTCCCGCACTTGCGTGCCGGAGATCGATGCCGTACGCGTGCCAGAGGACACCTTGGAGATCTCTTCATACCGCCCTTCGCCCGGCAGGTACACAAGCATGGTGAACGGCACGATCTTGACCCCAATCTCATCGCTGTACTTCTCCGCCATCTCCGGAGCATCGTATGGACCGTAAAACGGCTTACCAGTAGAATCCTTGCCTGCTCCGGCATGATCACGCCCGACGATCAGGTGATTGGCACCATAATTGCGGCGGATGATCATGTGCCATACTGCTTCGCGTGGACCAGCCATGCGCATCGCTAACGGCAATAGGCTTAAGACCACGCGATCTGGCTCGTAATACCTGCTTACGAGTGTCTTGTACGTGCGCACCCGCGTGAAGTAATCCACGTCACCCGGCTTTGTCATCCCTACTACGGGATGCAACAGCAACGTGCCGTCTACTGACTGGATTGCACGTTTGGTAAGCTCCTCATGCACTTTGTGCATCGGGTTGCGTGTCTGGAACGTCACCACGTTTTCGTGGCCGGCTGCGGAGAGACGCTCTCTCGTTTGCACAGGAGTCAACCGCAGATCCCGAAAATCGTAATGCCTGGGTAAGTTCAACACGCGCAGTTGCCCGGAGATGTTGAGCCGTCCCCAGCGGGACATCTCTGCAACCAGAGGATGGTGGAGATCCAGGGTGCCGAAAACCTTCTGTGCCATCTCCTCTTTGTCCCACTGGTACATGTCTTCAATCGTCATCACTGCCAGAAGCTCGTTCTTGGCATCCCGAATGGCGATATCTTGCCCCAATTTAATCTCAGGGCTTGGCTCTACCGGTAAGGTTATGGGAATGGGGAACACATACCCATTTGCTAGCCGCATTTCATTAAGCACGCGCTCGTAACCTTTCTGCCCCATGAACCGATCCAAGGGGGAGAATCCTCCTGTTGCCAGAATCTCCAGGTCACACACGACCCGCTCTGATACCTGGATCGAAGGCAACCGATTGGCATAAGCTTTAAGCTCATCGGCTTCCTCAGGCGAGACTAGCAAGTTCACCAATTTGTTACCATACGGGGGGATTAATTTCGCTTTAACCACGTAAACCTCCTAAACTATTACCCACTATTCTACCAAAGTAATCAACAACATTCTAACGCTAAGACTCTGGATCCCCCTGGATCTCAAAGCTAAATCAGCCATGTCTTAGCGAGTGTCCATATCCCCAACACGATCACCAAGATCCCTAGACCTACTTTCACTCTCTTTTCGGACTTGAGCTTTGCCGTGATATACGGACCAACAAGCGCGCCGACGATCGCCCCAATCCCCAGGAAGATTACGACGTTCCAAGTCGGCATTCCGTTTCTCAATAGGTACGTTAGAAATCCGGCAACGCAGATCGGCACTTCCGAGAGCATAGTCGCACCGATCGCGCTCTTCGGAGCCCTCCCCGAGATCATCTGTCCCGCAGTCACCACAGGACCGAATCCGCCGCCCCATAGCCCCTTGTTGAACGCGCTGAGAATTCCTATCCCGAGTATCTTGTTCCACGAGAAGGTAAACCTGCCCCTCGAAACAAGGATTACTCCCATAACGAGAACCAGCACGCCGATGTACGTCTTGAGCGCAACCTTGGGAATGCTCGTCGCGACAACAGCAGCAATGACGGAAGCCAGAATACCAAGAGTTGATACGAAGAAAACAACCTTAGAGTCTCTGGTTAAGGCTTTCTTAAGGGAAGTGATCAGGCTGTCTAATAAGTCCGACTGGGAAATTTTCTCTCCCACCTTGGGAGCAAAACATGGGGCCTATTGCCACATTTTCCCCACTTGGGGGGCTGAAATCTGCTAGTTGCATGGCTAATTCCCCACTATGCCCTCTTTGCTTACCCTTTTTGGACAGCCTGTGATGTAGCTCACACCTTCTCGCCTCTGGATTGCCCCGGCGTCAACGCTGAAGTCAGCGTGGCGGAGCCTGTGATGACCAATGGCAGCAACCAAGCCTGATATCGCCTGCGTGAGAAGAATCGAAGGGACCACAACCAGCGGGTCGTAGCCCCCGATGATGAGCAGAGGTGAAAGAATCGTCCCGTAGAGCATCCCGAGCGATGAGTTAAGAAGCTCTACCAGAAAACCAGCCAAACTCAACAAAATCATGTTATTAGCTGCTCCTCGATCATACTTCTTTACCTGGAACGTTTCAGATCCAAGGGGGTGTACAAGGGGTCGTACTCTTAGTTAGGGTGCAGTCCAGTCTCCAGGGTTGCCATCGCCAGCAAGGCAATACCCACTAGGCCAAAGTCGTTGGGGGAAAGGATGCGAGCCAGGATAATTAGCCTTGCTATGCCGAATCCGCGCTCGGTTATCCTGAGGGTAAATGCCCAGGCGCCACTTCTTACCGTGCGTTGATATACTCCCTCGCCTGGCTGGAGTAGATTGCTAGCCCTTTCCCTTATATTGAAGTGCATGAGTGCTTTATTTGCTCTGGATTATCACACTATAGTCTTCGCCCTACTCCAACGTACTTGAAGCCCAGAGCCATGAGCTTATCTTGAGCTAGTGCATTGCGTCCATCAAGGATAAGATAAGGCTGGTTCATCTGCTTTTTGATAGTTTGCCAATCAGCGTGAATAAATTCTTGCCACTCAGTTACTAGAATAATGGCATTGGCGCCAACGGTGGCGGAGTAAATATCTGTGGCAAAGGTTACTTCTGAAGGTAAGAGAGGCCTGGCATTTTGCATTGCTGTGGGGTCATAAACGCGTAGCTTAGCTCCTTCCTCGTAAAGCAGGTAAGCGATATCTATAGAAGGCGATTCTCGGATATCATCGGTGTCGGGCTTGAAGGCTAAGCCAAGCAAGGCGATTTCTTTTCCTGCTAAGCCACCTAACAATTGCTTGAGCTTATGAACTGCCAGGATTCGCTGCTTGGTATTCACCTCGATGGTCACCTTAAGCAATCTAAGGTCATAACCCTTATTTAGGGCAGCGAAATCAAGGGCACGGGCATCCTTGGGGAAGCAAGAGCCACCATAGCCCAATCCAGCCCTAAGGAAATCAGGACCGATGCGTGTGTCTAATCCTATACCTTTAGCCACATCATCAATATTGGCACTCATCGTTTCGCAGAGGTTGGCGATTTCGTTGATGAAAGAGATTTTGGTTACCAAAAAGGCGTTGGCGGCATACTTTATCGTTTCCGCACTGGTAATATCGGTAATTATCACAGGGGCATCAATGTCAGAATAAAGCTGACGAACTTTTTCCGCTATCTTATTATCAGCGGCTCCAATGACAATGCGGCTGGGGTGATACCAATCTTCGATAGCTCGTTCTTCACGGAGAAATTCGGGGTTGGCGACATAAGAAATGGGCGTATTTTCGAAGTAGCGCTGCACCAGCTTAACTCCAGTGCCTGGGGGGACAGTGCTCTTCATGATTAGAATTAGGGGGTATTGAATGGCATTCTTTAACTCGGCAGCAACTTGATAAATAGAGGAGAGGTCAGCAGCACCGCTGGGTAGAGAGGGAGTGCCCACGGTTATCATGATAACTGTATCGGTCTCAATTGGCTTGGGAAGAGATGAAACGAAGGATAACTTGCCAGAGGCAAGCCCTTGTTTAAGCAGCTGGTCTATGCCTTTCTCCTGAATGGGGCTTATGCCTTGATTTAGAAGCTTTAGCTTGGATTCGTTATTTTCTATACAGGTTACTCGGTGTCCCGCGTTAGCCAGGCAACAAGCAGCTGTCAATCCAACATAGCCAGCGCCGATAACAACAATATTCATTATTATTAGCTATACCCTTTCCCTATCATATAATCTCTGAGCGCTTCTTGCCAAGTCCTCATATCGTCCATACCTAAAAGCCTGAGGTGATAGTTGTCCAGCACCGAGTAACTAGGTCTTTTAGCTTTTTGAGGATATTGCTCAGAGGTTATAGGAATGACAGGGGTTTTTAGTCCCGCCTGCTTCAATATCTCTCTGGCAAACTCATACCAGGAGCAGGTGCCTTTGTTGGTAGCATGGAATATACCATAATACTCAGTAGTTATAAGCAGGGCTATTTTTTGGGCTAAATCTTTACTATAGGTGGGGGAAAAGATTTGGTCATTTACTACTCTGAGCTCATCTCTTTCTTTGGCAACCTTAAGCATGGTTTCTATAAAGTTGCCGCCTTTGCCACTGCCGCCAGCAACCCCAAAGAGCCCGGAACTCCTGACGATAAAATGCCTGGAGCAGAGATGGCGGATGAAGTCTTCCCCCCCTAGTTTAGATTTGCCATAAATGCTCAGCGGAATAGGGGCATCGAATTCGGTATATGGAATATTGCGAGGTTGGGCTTCACCCCCAAAGACATAGTCGGTACTGATATATACCAGCTTGGCTCCAAGCTCTTGAGCTACTACAGCCACATTTCTAGCACCCAAAGCATTTATTAGAAAGGCTTTATCTTGTTCCCTTTCACAATCATCAACACGGACATAGGCTGCCGTGTTAATTGCCACATCGGGTTGATGTTCATCAAAAACACGCTTTACAGAATCGAGATCGGTGATTTCCATTTCTGAATGAACAAGTGGCACAAGTTCAACTGAGCTTAGCTCCTTACAGAGGTCGCTTCCCAGTTGCCCACTTGCTCCAACTACCGCTACCTTCATGGCACCCCTTTATTTCTCTACTCTACTAGTCCAGTATACAGTCAGAATCTGTCTCCCCCCACTCATTTCGATAAAAGGCACACGCAATAGCCCCTTACCCCTTCTTGAC
>JAGXOF010000024.1 GCA_023660035.1 Dehalococcoidia bacterium LH_S1 | reverse complement strand
TCAACAAGATTAGAGATAGTTTAGCATATGTGTAATTAGTTAGGCAACACTCTCCTTAATGGTACCGGTCCATCTGGGGGTCTGTGGTTTAGCCCCGATAAACATGCGGGCGATTTTTACATCGGGAATACTCTGCTTGCCGTACCTGCATAGGATACGGTATCATAGGGAAACAGCTTCAAAGTGGTAGAGGAGAGACAATGGGCTTTAAAAGGGGGGTTAGGACAAATGCTCATCCCGACGATAGTAATGGGTGTAATCACTGTCGTTATTCTCTTCCTAGGCTATCAGAAGGGGGAAGAGATTCCTATTATGGGGCTGAAGTCAGCGGGGAGCACATTGCTTCAAATGCTTCCTCTTTTAATTTTCGCTTTCATCAGAGCTGGAGTTATTCCGCATCTTGTGCCGGAGGAAGCGAGATCCCGGTGGATAGGCACGGAATCCGGAATCAAAGGGATTCTAATAGGTACCTTGCGGGGAGCCTCATACCCGGTGGCCCCGTCGTGGTTTTTCCCCTGGCGGTTGGGTTTCTGTGGGTGGGGGCCGGCATCGGTACTATGGTGGCCTTTGTGGGCGGGTGGTCATTGCTGGCATTTGGCCGGCTGCCGATGGAATTGGAGGTTATGGGATGGAAATTTACAGCCATTCGATTTGCATGCACGTTCTTCTTTGCCCCGATCGCAGGTATAATAGCGGATAAACTCTTTTCCTGGGTTAATTTGACTTGATGTCCCATGCTTAGTCCAACCATAGCTTTACTTATTTCCATAGCGCTGATCATCCTGCTGGTTAGGGTACGGGCCCATCCCGGTCTGGCTATATTTGTGGGAGCCGTGGTGATGGCCGTGCTGGTAGTACCCTTTGATTCCATCCTATCGCTTATGGGATCCTCCATTTGGAGCTTGCAGACACTTAGACTCATGATAATCGTCGCCAGTGCTTTGACCATGAGCGCCATCATGGAGCAGGAAGGGTTGCTGGCAAAGCTTGCAGGAGAAATGGAGAGTGTGGGGCCCAGAGTTGCATTGCATGTCATTCCGGCGGCTATCGGGCTTGTGCCCATGCCGGCCGGGGCTCTGGTTTCGGCTACCGCTTCCCGTGGTCTGGTAGAAAAGATAGGCCTTACCCCGGAACAGGCCACTTTTATCAACTACTGGTTCCGTCATATATGGGAGTTCTCGCTACCGATATATCCTACTGTAGTAATAACCAGTGAGGTTTTGTCCATTTCCTTCCCCTCTTTGTTGAAGACTCTCTTTCCGGCCACCATCATGGTAACTGTGGTCGGGGCCGCTATGAGTTATTGGATACTGAAGAATGTCAGAGCCACGCAGGGGAAATTGACAAAATCTGTGGTCGGTAATGTGTTTCGGGCTACCTGGCCTATCCTCGTCCTGATTCCCGCGGTACTGCTGGGACTGGATGCTGCCATAGCTTTCCCGCTGGTTGTAGTGGCCCTTGCGCTTCAAAGGCGGCTGAGGTGGTCAAGTCTTAAGTGGCCCTTGAAGTATGGACTGGATGTGAAGGTTCTGTTGCTCCTCTATGCCATAATGCTTTACAAGGCAGTGATACAGGACTCAGGGGCTACCGAAGCGCTTATCTCCGACATACAGATGGCTGGAGTCCCTTTCCTGTTACTGTTCATAGTACCTTCTTTTCTTGTAGGCTTTGCCATGGGGATGGGCATGGCATTTGCTGGCGTGGTTATGCCCTTGCTAATGCCGCACCTTATCTCGAGTGGAGCTGTCAACGAGCCAGCGCTGTTTCTGGCTTATGTCAGTGGGATGATGGGGGTATTACTCTCACCCATGCATCTTTGCCTTATTCTTTCCTCAGAGTATTTTAAAGCTAATCTGGCCAGGGTATATTTATACATTTTGCCGCTTTTCGTGGTAATTGAGGGCATTGCTGTGGGTGTTTACCTACTGGGCATGTGATCCTGAACTGTGGGAGCAACCCCCTAAAGGATTTGGGGGGATATACCATTGGCATTCTGTACTCGAAGGGGCATACTACGGGTACTGGCATATATGGAGGTCAGGGATGACACAGCAAGCAGTAGTAGCGCCTCCAGAAGGCGCAGGGGTGACCAGACACAGTGCGTTCATCACTGGATCATAGATCCCCCGTTAAGCGCGTCAGCCGTGGCGTGTGCCAGAAGTACGGAGAAGTGAGATTATTCCGCAATGACTTCTGGCCCATCGGAACCCCCTTTGATCCCGAAGCGGAGCAATAGAGAACTACTCTTCAAACTTACGGAACACTAGACAGGCGTTCTGCCCCCCGAAGCCGAGGCCGTTAGACAGTATTGCCTTGACGTTTTGCCTACGGGCAACGTTGGGCACGTAGTCGAGATCGCAGTCGGGGTCCGGGCTTTCCTGGTTGATTGTGGGATGAATGATCCCTTCGTTGAGGGTCTTAACGCAGGCAACAGCCTCAACTCCGCCAGCCCCTCCCAGTAGATGCCCGATCATCGACTTGGTGGAACTGATTGGCACCCTGTATGCGTAATCGCGTGCCATCATCTTGATTGCTTTGGTTTCTGAAGAGTCGTTAAGGGGCGTGGAAGTCCCGTGTGCGTTGATATAATCGATATCCGTGGGGGACAGCCCTGCATCCTCGACCGCCCAGCGCATTGCCCGCGCTGCGCCGCTTACATCGACGGCTACTGCATGGTGGGCATCGGACGAAATGCCGCATCCGGCTATCTCGGCCAGGATGTTGGCCCCGCGCCTCAGGGCATGCTCCAGGCTCTCCAGGACGAGTACTCCTGAACCCTCGGATGGAACGAATCCATCGTGGTTGACATCGAAGGGGCGGCTTGCCTTGGTCGGCTCTTCGTAGTAGCTCGTTAAAGCCTTCATCACTGCGAATCCTGCGACGCCGATCGCCGTTATCCCTGCCTCGGTACCTCCGGCAACCATCATGTCGGCATCACCTCTCCTGATCACCTGTGTTGCCTCGGAGATAGCCTGATTGGATGCTGCGCAGGCGGTTGAGACCGTTGAGGTATACCCTTTAAGTCCAAGCGCGATGCTGACCTGCCCTGCGGCCAGATTCGTTAAGATCATTGGCATAAAGAAGGGGTTAAGCCGCATGCCTCCCTTGTCCCTTATCAGATTGCATCCGGCCTCTATGTCAGGTAGACCACCGATGCCATTGCCCAGGTAGACTCCGAGTCGTTCTTGGTCTTCCTTTTCCGCATCGATTCCGGCATGCTGGATCGCCATTGTGGAAGAGGCGATGGCAAACTGACTGAAGCGTGCCATGTGCCTCGCTTGCTTGCGTTCCATGAAATTCAGCGGGTCAAAGCCCTTTACCTCTCCCGCTACTTTGCATGAGAGGTTGGAGGCATCGAAATGGGTGATGAGTCCAATGCCGGACATTCCCTCGATCAAAGCCTGCCAGTATTCTTCGACGTTTAATCCGAGGGGGGTTACTGCCCCCATCCCGGTGATGACAACTCTGTTTCTTCCTTTTGCGTCCTTCATGAGTTCTCCTTTCTGTAATCTGAGTGTTCAGCTATCAGTGTTCAGCAGTCAGCTTTCCATGTAAAGCCTTTGAAATCTTGACTTTAGCTGGCGGCTTATTTCACGGGGTACCGTTCTCCTGGAATATTTCTGACTTCCTCAATCACTTCGGCGATGATGAATACGGACCCTGTAGCACAGATGAGATCGTTTTTCCCAGCCTGTGAGAGCGCCTTGGAAACCGCGCCGGAGATGGCCTCCATTGCGTAAGCCTCCACCCCGCGTTCGCGGAACGCCGCAGCCAGATCCTTAGAGGGGGTTGCACGTGGGTGGTGGGCGGTGGTGGTGATAACCTGGTCGAAGAACGGGGCCAGCTCTTTTATCATTGAAGAAGAATCCTTGTCGGCAGATGTTCCCATGATAAGAATTGCCCGGGCGAATGTAAAGTTCTTCCGGAGTGCCTCTGTCAGCTTTCTGGCTGAGTCGCCATTGTGAGCCGCGTCGGCGATGAATAAGGGCTCCTCTTTGAGGATTTCCATCCTGCCCGACCATCGTACGTTGGCCAGTCCGGATACTATATGCTCAGGGGTTATGTCAAGAACCTCTAATGCGGCGGCTGCGGTACAGGCATTCTGCATTTGCACTTCCCCGATGAGGGGGATGGTGGCCTCGTATTCGCCCTTCTGTCCTTTTATTCCCAGAGAATGGGCAGATGCATTCGAAGTCCAGGCAATGTCCTCCCCGACGATGATCAGTCTCGCACCTTTTTCCTGACACACCGTGCGAATTACCTCGCTTGCCTCGGGTGCCTGGGGTGCGCTGACCACCGTCACGTCCGGTTTGATGATCCCCGCCTTCTCCTTTGTTATTTCGGGAATGGTCCCGCCGAGAAAAGCGGTGTGGTCCAGACTTATGGATGTGATGACACAGACGTCTGGCTGACACACATTTGTGGCATCGAGGCGGCCTCCTAATCCGGTTTCCAGCACCTGAAAGTCCGCACCTTTTTCCTGGAAATAGTAGAAGGCCAGGGCGGTCAGAATCTCGAATGTGCTCAGTTCCCCATACTGGCCCCCGTGCGTCTCCTCGACTGCTGGTTTTATTGCGGACGTGAGATTGGCGAAGTCCTGCTCGGTTATGAGTTCGTTCCCCATTCTAATTCGCTCTCGCATGGTGTGGAGGTGGGGGGAGGTGTAGAGTCCGACCCGTAACCCTGCGGCACTGAGGGACGATGCCATCATCGCTGCCGTACTTCCCTTGCCTTTCGATCCGGCGATGTGGACGGTTTTTCTCTTCAAATGAGGGGAGCCCAGTCTCTGGAGTAGCTGATCCATCCGCCGCAGGTCGAATCGGGAGGCATGCCCGAACCCCGGCCAGCGCTCGTAGTCGGCGAAGCTTAAAATGTAGTCCAGGGCCTCTGCGTAGTTCATGTATAGCTCAGAGGCTATTATATCATACTGAGGATCGGATTTAGTGCGAATGGAGTTGCCATAATACATCTTTGTGGCGTATACTAAGTGCACTGTGAAAGGAAAAGATTTACTCTCGGTTGCTGATTTGGGTCGTGATGATCTGATGCGGGTCCTGCAGGGTGCGGCGGAGATGAAGCGAAAAGGCCCCGAGCCTCTGCTTGAGGGACAGACGCTGGCCATGATCTTTGAGAAGCCCTCGCTTCGCACGCGGGTTAGCTTTGATGTGGCGATGTCCCAGCTTGGCGGACATGCCATCTACCTGCTGGGGGATGAGGTGGGGTTGGGGAAACGGGAACCTATGTCGGACATGTCGCAGGTGTTGAGCCGCTACGTCGACATAATTATGGCGCGGACATTTGCCCACAGCACGGTGGGGGCCCTGGCCCAGTATTCCCTTGTGCCCGTCATTAATGGTCTTTCAGACCTTGAGCATCCATGCCAGGCTATCTCTGACCTCTTGACCATTTATGAGAAGAAGGGGGCACTTGAGGGCCTGACAGTAGCGTATGTCGGCGATGGGAACAACGTGGCGGCAAGCCTTCTCCTTGCATGTGCTCTGGCGGGCATTGATTTCAGATTTGCCTCTCCCCAGAGGTACGGGCTCTCCGATGAGGTCATGACGAAGGGGAAGGATTTGGCTGCACTAAGCGGAGCACAGGTTATCTCCGGCAATGGCCCTGAGGCAGCCGTTGACGGTGCGGATGTGGTCTATACCGATGTATGGACAAGCATGGGTACGGAGTCCGAGCGGGAGCAGCGGCGGCGCGATTTTGCCGATTACCAGATTGCCCAGGAGCTCTTGACTAAGGCTAAACCCGATGTGATCCTGATGCACCCCATGCCTGTGCACCATGGCGAGGAATTTGCTGAAGGGCTTATTGACAGCTCTCAATCCGTGCTCATCGATCAGGCCGAGAACAGACTCCATGCACAAAAGGCAATCCTGGTTGCACTGCTTTGATTTTCGGACTCCTTGGCCTTGTGGTGCTACTTGGAGGTGAGCTCCTTGCACTTCTCGATAAATGCGGGCAATACCTTCTTGTAATCACCGACAACGCCGTAGTGGGCAATCCCGAATATGTTGGCCTCAGGGTCCTTGTTTATGGCAATGATATTCTTGGAGCCGGACATCCCTGCTTGGTGCTGGCTGGACCCGGAAAGGGCCACTCCTATATACACGTTCGGTGAGACAAGTTTGCCGGTAAGGCCCACCTGATAGTGATCGGGCACCCAGTCGGAGTCACAGGGAGGCCTGCTGGCACCAACAGCACCGCCCAGGATATTGGCCAGGTCGTGGAGCTGCTGAAAGGCATCGGCGCTGCCCATTCCCCTGCCACCGCAGACCACCACATCGGCGTCTTCGAGCTTGATACCCTCTACTTCCTCTTTGAACTTCTCGACGAACTTTGCCCTCACAACGCTCTCATCGAGCCCGGGGTCAAAGGGCGTCACCTCTCCGCCCCGTGAAGTATCCTGTGCTGCAGGCTCCATGGTTTTGGCCCTGATCGCTGCCATCTGCGGGTGCCCTTCACTGACATAGACTGCCATGGCATTACCGCCATAAACTGGCTTGTTCTTTCGAAGGAGCTTCGACTCGGAGTCAATGCCCAGGGCAACACAGTCCATGGTTACTCCTACCCCCAGTCTGAAGGCCAGCCTTGGCGCCATGTCACGCCCCATAGGTGTATGACCGAAGAGCAGTATCTCCGGTGAAGCGTCATTGACAAGCTTTTCCAGAGCTGTCACATAGGAATCTGTTTGATAGTTCTTGAACAATGGGTTATCGATGGTGTAAACCTTATCCGCTCCAAGTGAAACGACTTCTTTGGGAATATCCCCTAGCTCGCTGCCGATCAGCACGGTGGAGAGTCCCTGTCCCAGGTCATCTGCGAGCTTCTTGCCGATGCCCGCGAGTTCTGCGGTTATGGGGCTTAGCTGCCCCTCTTCAACCTCCCCGACAATCAGAACGCCATTATTTTCAGCCATTATTTACCTCCTAATCAGTTTGTAGACTTCCTTTAGTTCATAGAGCTCTATGAACTCAGACGACCTTGATCTCCCTGAGCTTGGCAGCCAGGCTGGTTCCGGCTTCCTCCGGGGAGTCGGCCTCTATAAATTCACACTTGCCCTCATGAACCGGGATGTACAGTTCCAGGATCTTGTTCTTGGCCTCGGCAGGGCTCACATCCTGGGAACCCCAGGACGTTAGCGGCTTCTTCTTTGCTCCCATGATTCCTTTGAGGGTCGCATATCGGGGCTCTCCGACCTCACTGCTAATAGTGAGCAAGGCGGGGAATCCGATTTCCATGACCTCACGTCCGTCTCCGACCACCCTCTCGACATTAGCCTTTCCATCGCCGACTTCTATTTTCCCGACGGTGGTTACGCTGGGAATTCCAAGCAGCTCGGCTATGCCAGAGCCTACCTGCCCTGCATCCCACTCGCCTTCCTGTCGTCCGGTGAGGACGAGATCATATTCTCCGATCTTCTTGATAGCTTCCGCCAGGGCAGAGGCAGTAGCATAGCTATCGGAGTCGTCGAAGGCAGGATCATTCAGAAGGTATCCTTCATCGCCTCCCATGGCTATGCAGTGCATGACAACCTCTCTTGCGGAGCCCCCCCCCCCAGGCTCAGCACGCTGACCTTGCCACCATGGGCATCCTTGAGCTTCAGTGCCGCTTCCATGGCATTGGCATCGTAGTCACTAATGACCATGGATCTGTCCTTCGGGGGAACTGCTCGTTTCGCATCGGAATCGATCTTAAAGGCGGCGGCGGGGGTCTCGGGATCAACTATCTGTTTCGCGCAAACAATGATGTTCATAGCTTACCTCCTCTATTTATTACCACACCTATGGGGGTTATATAGCCTTGTATCTCAAAATACGGGGGAAACCCAAAGCTAAATCTATCATAGCTGCAATATGGTGTCAAGTTTGCTGCTCGCGGCTTTGTAAGAAGCAAAATCAGCGGAGGAGATGCCTGCGCAGCCAGGGTTTGGTGCCTTCCTGGAACTGCTTTTGACATTCGTTCGCCCGATAGGGTATTTTGGAACCAATCATCACAAGATGAGGAATATTGCTGCATTGAGAGGAGAAAAAACATGGCGAAATTGCCGGAAAGGATAAGCAAGGCCTGGGATGATAGACAAGGCCCAATCGTACTCGCTACCGTGGATGAAAAAGGGACTCCCAATGCCATTTACGCAGCCTGCGTCAGTAAATATGATGAAGAGACGAGCGTGATCGCCGATAATTTTTTCGACAAAACCCGAAAGAACATTCTATCAGGAAGCAAGGGCTCCGTCCTTTTTATCACGAGTGAAGACAGATCCTTTCAGCTAAATAAGGGGACAATTACATATCACAAGGAAGGCGCCCTTTTCGAATATATGAAAGAGCAAAATCCGGATGAACTCCCGCGTAACGCTGCTGCGGCACTGAAGGTGGAAGAGGTGTATTCGGGGTCTGAGAGGCTTTTGTAGGGATGACAGATGCTGGTGACGCTGGTTGAATAGGTTTACTATGGGCTAATTCGACTTTGAAGAGCTTGACATTTCTTGGCCTGAAAGCAACCTCACCACGACTTAGTCCGTTACCCCCAATGCAAAGATAAAATGCGTCATCGGCGGTTATCCAAAAAGTCTGGTTCTCCTAGAATCGAGGAGTATGGCGTTATAGCTAGTCTGTTTGCGATCGAGTTGATTACTGTGGATTGAGCGCAAGTCTTTGACAAAGGCACAAGTGAAGCTATACTATTGAGTCAGGAGGTGTAATGGAAGAAAGAAATCAGGGCAATCTCCCCGGAGATGTTCTGGTATTGCGACAGATCGGAGAGAATGAATGGAGTTTTGAATTTCCACGGCTTACCCCGGAGGTACATGAAGAGTTCCACAAAGCTGTAGACCTGTGGCAAGGAGAGAACCTATCTGAAGCAGAGGAGCAGTACCACCAGCTCCTCAGCGACTATCCCGAGTTCATAGACGCCTACCATCAACTTGCTATGTTGCTTGACGAGACAGACCGGCATCGCCAGGCCCTGCAAATGTGGAATGAGGCAGTTGAACTCGGATTCAGCTGCTTCCCTAAGGACTTTTCCATTGGCGAAGATATTCTGCCTTGGGGATTCATGGATAACCGCCCTTTCCTGCGAGTATATGAAGCGCTGGGGCTGACGCTTTTTGAGAACGGTGAGATCGAAAGTGCTTTCCCCGTATTCATGAACCTGTTAGCCCTGAACCCCAATGATGGCCAGGGTGATCGTGCTTTTGCCATCGACTGTTGTTTTCGATTGGGCAGGCCATGGGAGGTATTGGGCATTGCAGAGAGGTTCCCCCTGGACATAACGCCGGAGGTATTGTACGGCCGGGTTCTGGCTTTGTATCAAATGGGCCTGGAGTCTGAGGCCGAGACCGCATTCAAGGGAGCCATGCACTGCTTGCCGCTCGTAGGCAGGGAGCTGGCCAAGAAACGGCACAGCCAACCGGATAATCTCTATTCCAACTTGGTTACAGTTGGCGGCGAGGACGAAGCGTACTGGTACTGGAGCGACCAGGGACACCACTGGAAGAAAACATTGGGCGCTCTTGATTTTGTGCGTGCTTGCCTGGAAAAGTCAGAACAATAGCCCGTCAGCAGATTCGGGGCAAGAGTTCTCCGGATAGCATGTCGATGATCCGGGAGGGGCCCAGCTTTGTCCTCATTATGACTTTCCCCGGATGGTCGGACACTACCTCTCCTATGACAGCGGCATCCTTGCCATAGTCGCTTTCCCTCATCCTATCGACAATTTCCCCAGCGTATTCGGGCTCCACGATCGACACCAATTTCCCTTCGTTGGCCACGTAGAGAGGATCCAAACCCAAAAGCTCACAGGCAGCCCTTACCCCCTCTTTTATAGGAATCTTTCCTTCCTCGATCACAATCCCCACATTTGACTGCTGGGCGAATTCATTGAGTGTACTGGAGAGCCCACCCCGTGTGGGGTCACGCAGGCAGTGTACGTTCAACAGCGATTGCATGATTTGAGAGACCAGTTTGCCCAGAGGAGCACAATCGCTTCCCACAGGCACTGAGAAGTTCAGTCCCTCACGCTGGCTCATTATGGCTATACCGTGGTCCCCCATGGTCCCACTCAGAATCACTTTATCTCCGGGTTTGGCGTTGGCGCCCGAGATGTTAACTTCAGGAGGGACGATTCCTATGCCGGAGGTAGTGATAAACAGTTTATCGGCCTGACCCTGGTTTACCACCTTGGTATCGCCGGTGACTATGCTTACTCCGGCTTCTTCAGAGGTGCCTTTAATCGACTGCATTATCCGTTCAAGGTCACTTATGGGGAGCCCCTCTTCTATAACTACAGAGAGGCTTAGATACAGAGGGTTAGCTCCGCTCATGGCCAGGTCATTGACTGTCCCGCAAACAGCGAGTTTCCCGATGTCGCCTCCGGGGAAGAAGATTGGATTCACCACATAACTATCGGTGGTGAAGGCCAGACGCCCGCTCAGTTCCAGGACCGCCGAGTCATCCATCTTGTCGAGTTCGGGATTGGCGAGGAAGGGGAAGAATCTCTTTGCCACCAAATCGTGGCTCAGCTTACCGCCGCTCCCGTGCGCTAGAAGGATGGTTTCATCAGTCATAGCGAGCTCCGTTGTCTGAAGCGTATTTATAATATGCCGCGCATGCTCCTTCATTGGAGACCATGCAAGGGCCTACAGGGCTCTCCGGGGTACAGACTTTTCCGAAGAGCTTGCACTCAAGCGGGTTGGCAGCACCACGGACCACATCCCCGCACCGGCAGCCTTCAGGTTCCTTAGCCGGCTCCGGACTCACGGGGGAGGCAATGTCGGCATCAAAGCGCGCATACTCTGCCCTTATTTTGAGACCGCTTTCTGGAACGATTCCGATGCCCCGCCAGTTGGCTTCACCGACATCAAATACCTGCTGCATGAGTTTCAAGGCCTGCTTGTTCCCCTCGGGCTTCACACCCCGGGGATAGGCTATCTCGACCCGAGGTTCACCCTTTTCAATCTGCTCCACCAGGTTATCTCCGGTGAGGAGAATATCCAGCGGTTCAAATCCTGAGATAACACAACCAACCCCATAGTCCTCGGAAATGAACTGGTAGGGCTGAGAGCCGATGACCACACTGACATGGCCGGGGCCGATTATGCCGTCCAGCTTCGTTTCACCGGAATTAAGCAATGCCTTCACGACCGGAGGAGTCAACTTGTGGAACGATAGCACGTGGAAGTTCGATATCCCCTTCTCATCCGCTTTAAGTACTGAGGCAGCGATAGTGGGAGCAGTGGTCTCGAAACCTATGCCGATAAATACCACCGACTTCTCAGGGTTGTTTTCAGCTATGCTAACAGCGTCCATAGCCGAATACACTATACGTACGTCGGCTCCTTCGGCTTTCGCCTGCTGGAGGCTTGAGCGGCTGCCGGGGACCTTGACCATGTCCCCAAAGGTAGCGATGATAGTGTCTGGCAAGTATGCGATAGCGATGGCCTTATCGAGGTCGGCGGGTGCGGTCACGCACACCGGGCAACCGGGCCCTGACCTCATTTCCACTGTATCGGGGAGCAATTGGCGGATTCCGTACCTTAATATGGCATGCGTATGCCCCCCGCAGAACTCCATCAACACAACGGGCTTTGTGGAGAGGGCAGTGATCCTGCGAGCCAGCTTGTGGGCTAATTCGCTATCCTGATATTCGTCAACGAATTTCACTGAAATCAGCTATCTCTTCGAGGAGATTGAGGGTTTCCTGTGCCTCATTCTGATCCAGGACGCCAATAGCATACCCTGTATACAGGAGAACGTAGTCGCCTACGTTCACCTCCGGAGTGAGCACGATGCTTACGCGGCGCTTGACTCCGCTAGCATCGACTTCCGCCTCATCCCCGTTGATTGATATGACTTTTACCGGTACAGCAAGACACATGATTCCATTTTAGTACAAATCAGCCCGATTATACAATCGTGGGGATCAGTCAGCATATCCCGCTCGAAAGTATTTGGTAGCGTAGAAAAAGAGAGACCTATGGCATGAAATAACAGAAAATTGCCCCATTTTATGGTAATGATAATTTTGTAAACTATCCATAAACAAGGAGGGCAATATGGGAACAACCCTACAAGAAAGAATATCACCATTGAATTTGAGTGTCAGTTCAGAGTTGATTTATCGAGCAGCAAGTTTTCATCGATCATGAAGGCATTTCTTGTGTTGTTACCACAGATGCTGGAGGATTTTTTTCAGAAAGTCTTGGTTGGCTTTGCCGAGTATGAAATGGGATTACGAAAGAAATCGTTTGTTTGCACAGCATGTGGGAATGACACCGAATTTATCTGGAAGACACGTCATGGCAAGCCAACGACCATTGTCACTTGGTTTCGCTGGATAACTATCAGGCAACTCCAGGTACAGTGCAAGAAATGCGGTCATAAGCAATATATCACCCGACATCTTCTTGGCATGGAGTCTATGAAGCGTGTACCGGACGAAACGCGGCGCAAGCTGGCCTTGATGGGAGCTTTAAGCTCCTATCGGGTATCTGAGAAGATCGGCAAGATGTTCGGGTGGGCTGTGGATAAAATGACGATCTGGGAGTCTGTGCAGCAGATTGGCTCAAAGCTTGATTTTATGCTTGATGCAAACGAGGAGCCTCATGGTGAGGCAGATGGAACGGGAGTTGGGATTACCGGGATTTCCAAACGTGGTAAGGAATTGAAGGTATTGGTGCAGTACAAGAAGGGAGGTGGAATCAGGGTTGCAGGTATTGATATCGGCAATTACAATGGTTCATGGGACAAGCTGTTTCAAAAGAGCATTGACGTAATCAAAGGCTTCAAGCGACCATTTCTTCTCTTAGAACTTATCCGTAAATAACATATACTTTTCCCATAGATCTTGTTATGCTGGTC
>JAGXOF010000023.1 GCA_023660035.1 Dehalococcoidia bacterium LH_S1 | reverse complement strand
GAAATAATGTTTCTAATAGATGATTATATCGCTCTTAAAGCTGTAGAAGGGGTTTTGCATGCATTAGTTGTTACTCCTCTAGAGCGAATGCGAGATCTGACTGAAGAGGAGTTTTACGGAGAGGACAAGATAAAGCAGGAGCTTCTGGAACTCCAGATGAAGCTGGAGATGGACGAGCTAACTGAAGAGGAGTATGCCATAGCAGAAGCCGCCCTGATGAAAAGGTTGGAGGAAGGACAGCAGCGTTAGGGGTGAGGAAGAATAAATAAATAATGAATAAATTTCTAGCTAATCCAAATCTTAGCCTCATAATGTTTGGTGGCAAGGGGGGAAGCGGCAAGACTACCTCAGCAGCAGCTACTGCCCTTCGTTTCCATAAGCTCGACCCAAAAAAGAGAATACTGGTCATGTCCACCGACCCGGCACATTCCCTGGGCGATAGCTTCAACATCACTATTGGCAATAAAATTACCCCTATAAAGGAGAATGTTTGGGGTCTGGAGATAGACTCTAATGCATTGCTTGAGGGATATAAAGCCAGGCATGGAGAGGCGATTAAGAAAATAGCCGACCGGGGAACCTATTTCGATAAGGCAGACATTGAGGATTTCTTCACCCAATCCCTCCCCGGTTTGGACGAAGTCATGGCTATCATCCGCATCGCTGACTTGCTTAAAGCGGAGGACTATGACCTGATTATCCTGGATACTGCTCCCACAGGGCATACCATGGTTCTCCTTTCCCTGCCCGAGAGGATGGAGCAGTGGATTCATCTTATGGATATGCTCATGGATAAGCATCGCTATTTAATGAAAACAATGGCCGGTAGATATAAGAGGGATGAGTGCGATGAGTTCCTCGATAGCCAGACGAAGGATGTGAGAAAGGTAAGGGAATTGCTTACCAATACCTCAGCAACCGAGTTTGTCCCGGTAACCATCCCTGAGCCAATGAGCATTGCTGAGGTCGAAAAAGCTGTTAATACCTTGAAGGGATATAACATTAAGGTTAATAGCGTTATTGTTAATCGCGTTATTGAAAAGGTAAAGGAATGCCCTTTCTGCTCGGCAAGATGGGCAGAGAAGGAAAGCTATATGCAGGAGATAGAGGAGAAATTTGCTGATTTTAACTTGATAAAGATGCCCTTATTCCCCAAAGAGGTAAGGGGGATAGATAGCTTAACCCAGTATGCTCAGATTCTCTTTGGCGAAGCTGAATATAAGGCCCCGGCTGAGGTATTAGCTACGAGCGAGCGTGGCAATCTTCCTGAGGGGAGCCTCGCTGATCTCCTGGAAAGAGATGAACTCAATTTCCTCATGTTCGGGGGTAAAGGTGGGGTAGGTAAGACCTCTGTAGCTGCTGCCAATGCCCTCTATCTGGCTCGACATAAGCCGGAGAGGAAAGTCCTTGCCTTTTCCACTGACCCCGCCCAAGCCCTCTCCGATAGCTTAGGTCAGCATATTGGGAATAAAATCACCCATATTTCAGGGTTGAACAACCTCTATGCCCTGGAAATAGATGGCACCCAGAAGCTTGAGGAGATAAAGCAAGAGTATAAAGATGTTATAGATGAGACCTTTGAGAGGTTCCTTGGCGGCAGCGGGGTAGATGTAAAGTTTGACCGAGAGGTTTTAAGAGAGCTCTTATCTGCCACCCCTCCCGGGCTTGAGGAGCTTATGGCATTGCGAGTCATTATGGAGCTTATGAAGGAGGGGGAATATGACCTCTTTGTCCTTGACTCAGCTGCCTCAGGGCATTTGCTCCGTTTCCTCGAGCTTCCCAATATGGTGAGGGACTGGCTTAAGACTGGCTTTAAGCTGCTCACAAAGTATAAGGGGATAGTGAAAATGACCAGGGCTACCGAAATTCTTTTGGATTTATCTCGAGATATAAGGAAGATATTAGAGGTCTTTTCCAACCCTCGGACAACTGAGTTTGTTATGATTACCATTCCTGAGGAGATGGGGGTAGCCGAGATGGGAGACCTTTCCTCTTCCATTGCTAAGCTTAATATCCCCTCTTTCCATATCATTATCAACATGGTAATTCCACCAACTGAATGCCCTTTCTGCTCCGCTAAAAGGGAGAATCAACAGAAGTATATTGAGAAAATCGCCCACCAATTGGAGGGGCAAACTATAAGCCCCATTCCCTTCCTTCCCCACGATGTTAGGGGATTGCAGAACCTGAGCGAACTAGCTGAAATTATGTATTATAATTTTTCGAAGGAAAAGAATTAAGCATTAAGACCTAATCCTGAATTCTTAAGGCTTAATGCTGAGGAGAGGAAATGGCTAAGAAGAAGTATATCAGAGGGACTAAGTTAAAAGCTCCAATGTTTTCGCCTGTATTTCGAAGGGTTGAGGAAGTGAAAAGAGAGAAGCCTTCCAAGCCCCCTGCTGGGAGACGCCCCAGAGAATATGACCTGAACCGGCTGGATAGAGGAAGCACGGATGTAGGAGGCCTGTGGGAGCTTTCCCTCGCCCCATTCGAATCCCTAAGCTATATTGCTGAGGAAGTTAAGGAACGGGCCGAGGCCGAGCTTTTGGAGAAGCCAGGGCTGGAGGACGAAATTCTGGATTTAAGAACCCTTCTTGAGAGTGACCAGATAGGCGACGAGGAATACCAGAGGAGGGAGAAGGAAATCAGAGCCAAATACGAGAAAAGATGAGGGGCGGCATGGAAGAGACCTTAGAGATTAAACCTATCGTAATAGCTAAAAAGCAGCCTGGCTTCGTGGAGACGCCCTATGTTAAAAACATAATCAGACGTGCTGTTAATTATATCCATGCCGGCTACCCGGTTCACTTTGCCGGTCCCGCGGGCACCGGAAAAACATCCCTGGCTTTGTATTTAGCTGCTCAGCTTGAGCGACCGGTGATGTTAATTCACGGTGATGAGCAATTCTCTAGCAGAGACTTGGTCGGTGGCGAGCAGGGCTATCGGAGAAGAAAAGTTGTGGATAATTTCGTTCATTCGGTGATGAAAACGGACGAGAGCTTTTCAAGGGAATGGATGGACAATCGCCTCACCGTCGCCTGTAAGCATGGGTTCACCCTCCTTTACGATGAGTTCACCCGCTCCCGCCCTGAGGCAAATAACGTGCTACTCCCGGTTCTGGAGGAGAAAGTCCTTGACCTGCCCGCTGCCCGAGGAGAAGAAGGTTATCTTCAAATTCACCCTGATTTCTTAGCCATCTTTACCTCCAATCCTGAGGAATATGCCGGGGTCTATGCCGCTCAAGATGCCTTGAAGGACAGAATGATTACCGTAAAGTTAGGTCACTATGATCGAGAAACTGAAATCGCCATAACCTGTGCTAAGTCGGGCATCTCACGCTCTCAGGCTGAGAAGATTGTAGATATTGTAGGAGATACTAGAAAGGATGGTAAAACGCCTACGGTGAGGTCATGCATCATGCTCGCTAAAGTGTTAAAGCTATCGGATGCTAAGTTAAGTGCTAAGGATGAAAACTTTGTCCAGAGTTGTCTTGATATCCTGGCGTCAGAAGCAGCCGAGATTGATGAGGTTAGGGTTAGGAGCTTAATAGAGAAATATTGTGGCACCAGGATTAAGAATTAAGGCTGAATAATGCTAAGGGGGTGAAATGAAATACACGCTATCAGCATTGGAAACACCAGGGAAGGAAATAAGGAATACCTGGCGAAGCCCAAGGGATTATCCTATGGAGATAATTGTGGAGAAACTGGAGGACAGAATAATTGAACGAGTTGAGAACAGACTCCTGGTAAGGTGCGGATTATGCCGGGGGAGTGGTGAATACCCGTGGTGGACATCGGTGTGCCGCGCCTGTCAGGGGAAAGGTTCCTTCTGGATTGAAGAGCCGATAAGGATATGTAATTTCTGCCACGGGACGGGAATCCAGCCCTATACTAGGAACAGGCTTCATTGCCTTGCCTGTGGCGGCAAGGGGGTAGTGAGAATTCCTGAGCCATTGATAGAATGTCCCCGTTGCCACGGCACTGGGCTTGCCCCAGACATTAGTCGCCCACCGCTTACCTGTGAGCTATGCCGTGGGCAAGGCATTATCCCTGAAATCCCCGCTGCAGAGGCAACCATGAGAATGGTGGAGAAGAGAAGGGCAAGGGATAGAAAACCAATGCCCCCTTCGGAAGAAAAAGAGGAGAAGGAGGTAAAATAAATGGGAATGACAGCAGAGAAGGATTCAGGTTCAACGCTGGTTGATGTAATCGATAGAATCCTGGACAAAGGTTTGGTAATCAACGCTGACATCACGGTGTCTGTAGCTGGGGTTGAGCTATTGGGCATCAAGATCAGAGCTGCTCTGGCTTCCTTCGAGACGGCAGCCAAGTATGGTCTGGAGTTTCCCTCAGGGACAAATTATGAAACTGCTGCCTGGAAAGAGACTATGGTTGATAAAAGTGAGTGTCCCCAGTGTGGGAAGAGGGTCCCTACGGATGACCTTCTTAATGAAGGTTGTCCCTGGTGCGGTTGGGTGAGCGCCAAAGCCAAGGCAGCTCGTGCCAAAGCGGCGCCTGAGATGGAAGCTCGCTGAGTTCATAATTCAGAATTAAGCGTTAAGTATTAAGCATGGAGGGGAAAATAAGCACAGGAGGAATCAATCTCTTAATCCTGAATCCTTATGGCTTAATCCTTTGATGGAGGAGAAAATGTTTGACCCGGTTTCCAAAACAATCTTAGACCAAATCAAGAAAGCCTCGAAAGAAGAGAAAGGGGATGAAGAGGAGAAGCTGAAGGCTTCTACCTATTGGGTGTTGTGTCCCAATTGTGGAAAGAAGGTGGCAAAGAGGCAGATTCTCACCGAAGGCTGCTGGGCTTGTGGCTGGAAGGGAACTGAAGAGGAACTTGAGCTTGCCAAGGCAAAGAGAGCCAGCGGAGCCGGTGGGCAGGAGAGCAAAGCAGCCACCGAGAGTTACAAGACCAGATGCCCCAATTGCGGCGCGTTGGTGATAACTAAAGAGTTACGAGAGAAGGGATGCTATCTTTGTGGCTGGAAGGGAAGTGATGTTTAGGATTATAGCTTAATCCTTTTGAAGGAAAGAGATGATGAAGGAAGTAGCTCAAAAGTTGACCCCCTTTATCCCTCAAAACCTTAGATTGGATATATTTATCTCCCTATGGGAGGAATATAGGGATAAAGAAAGAGTGGCTGAGGAGTTGGGTTGTAAACCAGCTTTGGTGAGCAGATGGTTGAAAGAAGGAAAGGCGCCAAGTGGCAAGTATATGCCTCAAGTTCTCTCCCTTGCCCTAAACCGCTCCGCTAAAGTGAGGGAGATGCTCCGAATGGAGGTCTTGGAACCAATTGAAAACCTCTCTGCTGAGCTTGGCACTTTCCCTGAAAGGAAAGCCGAGGGGGACTTGGGCAAAGTCCTGGATGCGGTGGATGAGAAGAATCGGCAGATACTTTGGTATCTCTGGTGGAACAGGCATGCTGAAATCGGTGAGCTGGCAGAACTTGTGAGGGCAGAAAATGATATGGATGTGCTGTCCCGATTGAAGGAGTCAATAAATACTGCCGCCAAGCGGATTCTGGGGAAGGATATAGTAAGCTTTCAAAGCTCTAAAATTGACTCCATAACTGGTGAAAAGGTCCTGTTTAGCTGGTGGCTGGAAGATAGCTTACTGCCGAGCAAAAGGAACCAGCCATTAGTGGATATTTTCGAGGAGAATAAGCATATAAGCATAATAGCCCAGTTATCTGCCCCACTGGAGTTAGCCAGGGAGGCGCAGGTAGAGTGCAAGAATGGCGTTTTAAGGATCAAGATAGAGAGGATTAAGAAGTCAGGAGGTGAGTGCTATGGCTGAAAAGAATGAACGGGAAGAAAAGATAAGGGAGCTTGAAGAGAAGATAAAGAGGCTGGAGGAGCAGCAAAGGATGTCTAAGGGTGGTGGGGCGGCTGGTGGCGTGCTCCGAGGATTGGGCGATTTCATCCCCGGGCTGAGTAAGATGCTTGAAGGTTTGGAGGATTCAGAGGCTTTTCAGGAGAGATTGGATGCTATCAATAAGGAGGTTGATAAGAAGTTTAGGGAGACACCTCTAAAGAGAGCGGAGGGAGGAGGGATTGGAGTTGGGCTTGGCGGCATACCCAAAAAAGGCTCTATACCCAAGGTAGAACGAGATTTTTCAATAGAGACCTTAGCCTCCGAGAGGTCGACCGATAAGAAGCAAGCTAGGAAGCCACGCCCCAAAGAGGAGAAGGTAGAAAAAGAAGTTCTAGTGGATATCTTTGAGGAGAAAGAGCTCCTGAAGATAATCGCTGAACTCCCTGGGGTAGAAGAAAAGGATATAAGGGTTGAGCTAAAAGAAGCTAGCATCACTATATCCGCCGATACCCCTTACCGTAAGTATTACAAGGAGGTGGCTTTGCCCTGCCCGGTTAAAGGGATACCGGAGAAATCTTATAAGAACGGCGTCCTGGAGGTCAGGATTAAGAAGTAAGAAATAAGGATTATAGCCATTTTCTTAATATGGCAGATAGCTCCTTAGAGGTAAAGATTTAGGTTATATGAACGACGATGAAGATCACCCGGGATTGATGCGCCTGTGCGAGGAGGTTGGAAAGATGCTAAACGGTTTATAAAAAGGACTTAATCCTTAAAGCTTAATTCTGGAGGCTCATGTATGGCACTTGATATCGATGAAGACAACCTAAAGCATGGAACACTGGGGCTGGTTTTGGCTCTGGTGGAAATAATCAGGGATACTCTCCGGATAGAGTCCTTTAAAAGGATGGAGGGTGGTAGTCTAACCGATGAGGAAACTGAGCGTCTGGGGCAAGCCTTGATGGACCTTGATATAGCTATCGAGGAGATAAAGGAGGAGCAGGGCGTAACCGAATCGGTGCGAGCAGTAAGAGACGGTCTGGATGATATCGTTGACGATGTCGTGGATAGGACGATAAATCCGGACAGATGGCGAGACGAAGCTGACGAGCAGGGGATATAACCGATGGATAAGGATTTAAGAACAAGAAATGCAATACAGCAGATTGTATCACAGGAGATAGACAAGATAGCTTTGGAGGCAAGGGATGTGGTAAAGGAGGCAGTGAGATCCAGCCTCCTCCCCCAACTCAGGGCAGCCATCCGGGATTCCATCTCCGAGGCGATGGAGGAAATGCTGACCGAGGAGACAACAACCCAGGAAGCCGGTATATCGGAGGCTCCTCCTTCCCCTGAGGAGGAGATGCCAAAGGTCGAAGAAGAGCCTGTCCCGAAGGAAGTTAAGACCGCCGCTGCGCCCTCCGAAGTTGAAGTTCCCCCTGAGGAGGAGATGCCAAAGGTCGAAGAAGAGCCTGTCCCGAAGGAAGTTAAAGACCGCCGCTGCGCCCTCCGAGGCTGAACTTCCCACTGAGGAAATCGAGGTCAGCGGTGGCGGAGACGGAAGATATGCCTATGGCATCGCTGATGCCGGGGTATCGGTCAGCCTGGGAAATATCGGCATTGAAGATAACGAGGTTTACACTATCCCTTATAAAGGGTTGTGTGCTGTAGTTCATAACTGTCCCACCGAGCCCTATCAATCGGATAATCAAGAGTTGGTTAAGGGCTGGGTTCGAACTCATCAAAATGTCCTCGATGCCGCTATAGAAAAGTTTGGTACCGTGCTTCCTCTAGGCTTTGACACCATAATCCAGGGCGAAGATAATACTGACCCAAAGCAGCAAGTAAAGGATTTTATTAAGGATGATTTCGAAAATCTTAAAGAGAAGATGGAAAAGGTCAGAGGAAAGCAGGAGTTCGGGGTCCAGATTTCATATGATAACAAGGCCATGACGGATATCGTTGCCCGTGAGAGCGAGGAGGTTGGCAAACTAAAAGAGGAGATGGCATCCCAGAAGCCGGGGATGGCATATATGTATAAACAGAAGATAGAAAAGGCAGTAAAAGGAGAGTTGGAGAAAAGTGCAGAAGGATACTTTAAGGACTTTTATGGGGGGATTAAAAACCATGTTGATGACATCAAGGTGGAGAAAGCGAAAAGTGAAAGAGACAAGACGATGCTGATGAATCTATCCTGCCTGGTATTGAAGGAAAGGGTGGAGGACCTGGGAAATGAGTTGGAGAGGATTGACTATATGAATGGCTTCTCCGTCCGCTTCACAGGACCCTGGCCTCCTTATAGCTTTGTTTAAATAGGATTCGGTTAACAGGATTAAGGATTAAGCATTAAGTACTGAAACTTAATTCTGAATTCTTAATCCTTGATGCTGAGCAAGAAGATGAGAGAGTTTTTACATCAAGATGAGCAAATTATCCAGTCCACCGCGGGGTCCATTGATATTGGCACCCTTGATGTCCTGTGGAGGCCAGGGAACCTGCACCTCACCAATAAGAGGGTGCTCTTTGAGCGCCAGGGGAGAATCGAGTTTGCTACCTTCCTTGAGGATATTGTGGATGTCAAGTTGGAGATGAGGAAGTGGGTTCTGCAACATATCAGGCAGCTTTGTATATCTTACCGAGCCAGTCCCGGCAACAGTATCAGGGTAGCATATATTGCCGTAGCATCGCCTGTGGGCTGGCAGAAGGCAATCAAGGATAGAATGACCCTTGCTCTACTTGAAGGATAGAAATATAAATGGGAATGCAACCCACTGCAGCAACAGAATGCGGTGTAACCGACCTTTTAGAGCATATTCTGGACAAGGGGCTGGTAATCAATGCCGATCTTATCATCTCTGTCTCTGGAGTTCCTCTGGTCGGAGTTAACTTAAGGGCGGCTATAGCTGGAATGGAGACCATGCTGAAATATGGGGTGTTGACCGACTGGGATAAGCAGACCCGTGACTGGGAAAGAAAGGAGCGGGAGCAAAAGCGGGGAGCAAGAGAACCTTTAGCAGAGGGTGAACAGGTTTTATTAAAGATGTTTGGCTCCCACTGGTTTAGCAAGGGCATCTACCGCAGCTGGAGGCCGGGGCACCTCTATGTTACCGATAGAAGAGTATTTCTGTGGAGAAATTCGCCCGGTGAAATGTTAATGGATATTCCATATGAAATGATAAAAGGGCTGGCAATGGAAAGAAAGACAAATGTTGCCAAGAAGGAAACGGACTACCTTTACCTATTGCTTAAGGACGGCGAGGTAGCTCAGCTCCACCCCACCGAGGCTTCAGTGGTAAAAGAGGCTATCGAAGGACGAATGAAAGAGCTGGGGCTGGAACTGGAAGAAAAGCCGACTATACCCTCTCTGGATGAGTATGCCGCCAAATTCCTGACCCCTGGCGAAGGGGTGACTAACTCTTGCAAGATGTGGTATCTCATGACCCTGCCATCACCAGGTGGAACTACCAGCGACCAATGGAAATCAGGATACCTGTATCTAACCAACAAGAGGCTATTGTGGTATTATGACTTTGATGGCAAGGTAGTCTGGGAAACTCCTCGTGATAACCTGATCCATGCTACCACACAACTTCGAGATTTAGGCGGCATGTTAAAGGAAAAACAAGTCCTCAATGTGCTATATAAAACGGAGTCAGGCAACAAGGTGGCTTGCTTCTCTGGAACAGAGGACGAAATGAAGGATTGGCAGGATGCCTTAACAGATGTCATCAGACAGCGAAGTGAACCCCTGCCCGAGGATTGGGAAACCTGCCCTCAATGTGGGGCGAAGGCGCCCAGGGAGAAGCTATTAAAGGAAGGCTGTTCTGTCTGTGGCTGGATAAGCCCCAGGCTGCGGCGAAACATCTAGAAAGGAGGTGATATAAATGGCCCAAGGTAAATGGTTGGAGAAGAACAAGGGAGCCAGAGCAGCGATGAAGAAAGGCACTGCGGATTACAAGGCGAAGTGGGCAGATGAAAAAAAGGCGAGGGCAGCGGACAGGCTGGCGGTCATGACTGGGGAGAAATGACTCTTTCCTGTGAACCCAGCCCTAGTTCCTAGGGCTGGGTGAAGCCTAAAACTTGTTCCTCAGTGACCTCACTCCGCTTACTGAAGTTGGTGAGTGGGGTGAGGCTAATCGCCTTATTTTCAAGGATAAGAGTTAAACTATCATGATTAAGTAATAGGATAAAGGGTTAATCCTTGATTCTTAATCTGTAATTCTGAACTAAGGAGGTGAAAACAAATGGCACTTACTACAGCACAGGCGATAGACCGAGTTAAGAAGCAACTAAGCGATTTAGTTGAAAGGCAGCTATCTAGTGTATTGGCGGTTTCTAAAGATGAGGAGGGGTGGCACATCTCGCTGGAGATGATGGAAAGAAAAGCTATCCCTGACCACATGGATTTGCTCGCCAGGTATGATGTTCTGCTTGATGATGAAGGGAATGTGGTGAACTTTGACCGTGGTGACCTCCGCACTCGAGGCGAGGCGACAAAATCCGAGGAAACAGAGAAAAAATAGGATTCAGCTAACAGGATTAAGGATTCAACTTTAACAAGCTCTTAATACTTAATACTTAATTCTGAATTTCTTACTACTTAATTCTACGAAAGGAGGTTAATAGAAATGGCAGAAGAAGAGGAAGAGGTGGTGCAGAGAGGAACAGGTCCACTTCGCTGTCCCAAATGCGGAGCCACTACCTCAGGGAGGTATGCCTTTTGCCCTGAGTGTGGCGAGCCTCTGGAGATGGAATGTCCCTATTGCGGAGTGAGATGGCGATTCTATCAACATTATACCTATTGTCCCTCTTGCGGCAAGAAGCTTCCGGGAAAGGTTGGAATCAACACACCTAAAGGCTGGATGTAGATAATCCATGGCTAAGGTCATTGGTATCGATTTAGGGACTACCAATTCGGTAGCCGCCTTTATAGAGAACGGCAAGCCAACCATCATCCCCAGTGCTGAGGGCGGTCGGTTGACCCCTTCCGTGGTGGCATTGACTGAGGATGGCCGCCGACTTGTGGGACAACTGGCTAGGAGACAGGCAGTAGCCAACCCGGAGAAGACCATTGTCTCCATAAAAAGGCGAATGGGCTCAGACTATAAAGTGAGGCTTGACCGAAAGGAGTTCACACCCCAAGCCATCTCAAGTCTTATCCTGGGCAAGCTCAAAGCTGATGCCGAAAGCTACCTGGGAGAGAGAATAGAAAAGGCGGTGATTACTGTTCCTGCCTATTTTAACGACTCCCAACGCCAGGCTACTAAGGATGCCGGCACTATCGCCGGCCTTGATGTAATCAGAATCATTAACGAACCAACCGCCTCTGCCTTAGCTTATGGGCTGGATAAACAGGATGTCCATAACATCCTGGTCTGGGACCTGGGTGGTGGCACTTTTGATGTCTCCATCCTGGAGCTAGGCAAGGGGATATTTGAAGTCAAAGCGGTAAACGGCAACACCTGGCTGGGTGGAGATGACTGGGACCAGCGGATTGTAGATTATCTGGCTGACGAATTTTACAGGGAGCATGGAATTGATTTGCGGCAAGATAGAATGGCTTTGCAGCGGCTGAAGGAGGCAGCAGAAAAAGCCAAAATCGAACTTTCAAATAGCCAGGTGTCTTCTATCAAATTGCCCTTTATCTTTCAGGATAACCATGATACTAAACACCTGGATATAACCCTGACCAGGGAAAGGTTTGAGGGGCTGACCCGGGATTTGCTTGAGAAGATGGTCATCCCCACCAAACAAACCTTAGCTGACGCCAAATTTGAGCCTGAAGCCATTGATAGGGTGATTCTGGTAGGCGGAGCCACCAGGATGCCAGCGGTGCAGCAGCTATGCCGAGAGCTTTTGAGTAAAGAACCTTACCGAGATATCAATCCTGATGAAGTGGTGGCTCTGGGTGCCGCCATTCAGGCTGGAGTATTGAGTGGTGAATTGGAAAAGGTGACATTGCTGGATGTTACCCCTCTTTCTCTAGGTATAGAGACCAGGGGTGGGATATTCGCCCCAATTATCGAAAGGAATGCCAAGATCCCTACTTCCTCAAGCCAGATATTTTCCACTGCTTTCGATAATCAGCCTGAGGTGGACATCCATGTGTTGCAGGGAGAAAGGGAGATGGCTTGCTACAATGTGAGCCTGGGCAGATTTCAGCTCACTGATATCCCTCTTGCTCCTAGAGGAGTGCCCCGAATCGAGGTCGCCTTTAATATAGATGCCAATGGCATCCTCCAGGTCTCGGCCAGTGACCTTTATACTGATAATGAAACGAAATTAAGGGTTGAGTCCTCCAGACTATCATCAGAGGAAATAGAGCGAATGCTTGAAGAAGCCAAGATTTATGCCGAGGGGGATAAGAGGAGGCGTGAGGAGGTGGAGATAGGCATCAAGGCTGATAATCTTATCTACGCCGCTGAAAAGATAGACGAGCAAACGGAGGATAGAGTTAACGAAGCTCAACTAGAGGAGCTGGAGGCAAGGGTTTTGGAGGTAAAGGCTGCCTTAGCCAGCGGAGATAGCGAACTAATTAAATCAAGGACTCAAGACCTACAAGAGCTGGTTAAGGAACTATACAAAGAGAAGGAGGTAATTAACAGTGCAAGAGCGAGTTAAGGATATAGCCTCTGTGCTATTAACTCAGGTGGACGCACTTATCAAGACAGCGGAGCTAACTCGACCAAAGGCGTTCCCTGAGCTTAAAGAGACTGAGGAAGCCGTATGTTTGAGCTAAGATTAGAGGCTCTTTCCCATTTGAGCGTCAGTGAGCATAAATTATATGGAGGTGACCTAAAATAGCTGAGGAAAGTGACGAGCTACAGCCTATTGGCTCTCCCTATTGCCCAGTTACCGATATTGAAAATATTGTCTATACTCGGATGTGGGCCCGTGCCGCTGAACTGGAGAACCAAGGAACTACTTTAACCGATGCAGACTTCTCCAGATTATGGGACGAGGAAGTCCAAAAGGTAAAGGAGCAACTACAACAGCGGAGGGAGAAAAACAAGGAGCAACTTCGCAGGTATATGAGACTATGACTGAAGTTAATGAATTTGATGTTCTAAATTTCATTATAGGGGTATGTACTTGACTGATGTTCCTGTTATGCACTAGCTCTATGAACTTGCGGTTCTGCGCTGAAGCTGTTTTGCAATAACTGGGTCTATGGCAACTGCGTGTTGCACCAACCGATAAAAGAGTTTGCCACGAGAATGGGAGGTCCTCCGATTAAACCGGAATGTGTACTCGTCAAGATAGTAGTCTAGGTGAGAAAGATGGATACCGCCTTGATAAGTTCCCAACAACCAACGCTTGACCAGGGCAGCCACACGGTTGACCTCGGGCAAGAGGTTCTCTCCAACGGCGGCGTTTTCCCGAATGATCTCGTGCGTATACCCCAGTTTGGACAATCCGTTGTAACCTCCCCATCCATCTGTCTGGACAATACTACCCACTTCC
>JAGXOF010000022.1 GCA_023660035.1 Dehalococcoidia bacterium LH_S1 | reverse complement strand
TCATACCTATTCTCCAGAATAATGGGCTTTCTTTTAAAGAAGTAGAAGCTGGTTGGCTTTCTCATTATGGTAACTCCTCATGGTAAGTTAGTATTATTACTAACCATACCATGAGTGTTACCTATGTATCTCAGCCTCCGCATTGTGCTGGCTGACCGACTCGGGCGCAAGAAAATTCTGGTCCTGTCTCTTTTCCTTTTCGCCGTTACCGGAACAGCATGCGCCTTCACTCATGACTTCGAAGTCCTTTTACTGTTGCGTGTTCTCCAAAGCCTGCTCAATATAGGGACAGCCCCCTAGCACCCAAAGTATGAGAACATACCTGGGTGGTACATGGCGATATTTAAAAGACATCAGAGTTATTGGCCTGTTTGCTGCTGCAGTAGCCACATTTATCTTTCTCTTCGGATCCTATCTTACCTACTTTCCCATGCTCCTCGATGAGCGGTTCGGGGCTTCCTCTTTTATCATTGGCATCATTATGTCAAGTATGTCGCTAACTACAGCAGCTGTCGCCTCGCAGCTCGGGAAATCAACAGAAAATTTTCACTGGGGACACTAATCAAGGGCAGATTCGTTATCTACGCACTGGGAATGCTTCTCATAGCTTTCATCCCCCATCTTTGGCTTTTATTAATTGCAACGGTTATCTTTGGCCTTGCTCATGGAACAGTCCTGACCAGGATCATGACAAGTGTAGCTTCTTTAGCACCACTTGAGCACCGGGGAGCTTTTATGTCCATAAACGGGGTAGTGCTCAGATTAGGGCAAACCATTGGGTCACCCCTTATGAAGGAAAACATGAGTCCCCAAAAGGCATGGCTTAGTCCAAACTACAAAGTGCTCCGTGCTTTATAAACAGGGTTATGCTACAATTCACTTTGTAGGAGCTATGATAAGGACGCAAATTAGTTGAGGTGATGCAATGCGTAACGAAATTGAATGCGCCCTTAAAGGGCACGATGCCGACTACATTGAAATCCGTATCGAGGAAGGAAATGGCACTCGCATCCAGTACCGAGATCAGCATATAGAAGATATTGGCCGAACCACAAGCTGTGGTGGCAATGTCAGGGCGCTGGTCAAAGGAGGATGGGGTTTCGTCTCTTTCAACAGCCTTGATAACCTGTGGGACAAGGCAGCCTTGGCCGTGAAGCAAGCACGCATGGTGAGTCATGGGGAAGCCCAGCTTGCCCCCGTAGAGCCAATAGAGGACAGAGTGGATTACCAGGTGGGGAAAAACCCTGCCGATATAACTGTACCGGAGAAGAAAAAACTCCTCGATGAGTATAACGATGTTATCTGGAGCACCCCCAAGGTACAGAGCTCAAGCATAAACTACGGAGACTCAAGCAAGAAGGTCATTTTCGCCAATTCCGAAGGGACTTATATTGAACAGATCAAGCCCGATGTGATGCTAAGGCTTGCCGCAGTAGCGCGCGATGGCGCCAATGTTCAGCAATCGCACTTAAGCCTGGGTTCCAAAGGCGAGTTCAAGTCGGTTGAGGGACTTCACGAGAATGTTCGGGAGATGGCCAAGAGAGCAGTGGAACTCCTCTCGGCTCCACGGATTACAGGAGGGGAATACACCGTGGTTTGTGATCCGGTGCTGGCCGGGGTTTTTACTCACGAGGCATTCGGGCACCTATCGGAATCCGACCACGTATACGAAAATGACCAACTGAAGGAAATCATGGTCCTGGGCAAAAGGTTCAGCGGAAACCATCTTACCATCGTCGATGGCGCTACCGTGCCCGGTCTGAGGGGAAGCTACAAATACGACGACGAGGGCACACCAGCGAGCAGGACCTACCTCATAAAAGAAGGCATACTGGTAGGACGGCTCCATTCTAGGGAAACGGCTGCCAAAATGGGAGAACAACCCACAGGGAATGCCCGGGCTATAGATTACCGGTTCCAACCCATCGTGCGCATGACCAATACCTTTATCGAGCCAGGAGAGACCTCGTTTGAGGACATGATAAGCGATATCAAAGAAGGGGTCTATGCCAAGAACTGGTACGGAGGGATGACCTCGATGGAGATGTTCACCTTCTCCGCCGGCGAAGCCTATATGATCCGCAACGGCAAGATCGCCGAACTCATACGTCCGGTTGTGCTGACAGGGAATGTGTTTACCACGCTGGGAAATATTGATGCTATTGGCAACGACCTGGAGATGAATGAAGGCGGTGGCTGCGGTAAGGGAGGACAATCTCCTCTCCCTGTCTCCAACGGGAGCCCTCACATAAGGATAAGACAATGTCTGGTAGGAGGAGGGTAAAGGAGTTCGTTGAGTTTATTGAGTTCGTTGGGTTCATTATCACGTCTCATCCCTGTTAGCTGTTGACTGATAGCTGTATGCTATTTAGGTTCAAGGAGGCAGACTCTAGCCATCAACGTAGGCGGAGCATTAATTCCTATATGTTTCTCCATATATTTGCTTATGCCCAAAGCTCCCCTCTGGCCGACTCTCATTGCTACCGCTGTCGTGACAGGAGTAGCCAAACTACTCGCCCGTCCAAGGCCTGGCATAGGGATAGGACTACCCCTGTTCATTCCACCTCTCATCTCAGTCGGACTGGCCCTGCTTCTCGCCCCTAATGACTCCGCTCCCGTCGCTTACATATGCGGTACCATGGGAACGCTTATAGGAGCTGACCTTTTAAACTTCCGTTCCTTCCGGAAGTTGGGAGCACAGATCCTGAGCATAGGTGGGGCCGGAGTGTTTGACGGCATTTTTCTGGTGGGAATCGCTGCCGTCCTCCTGGCCTAATGTTTTAACAAAGCGAGTATGCTACAATTTTAAAGGGAGCCCTCCACCATAGCATTCCCCCTTTGAAATACTGTTAGAGCATAAGTCATGAAACGTTGTTTGATGCTGGCCACAGCTTTGCTCGTATTGTCCCTTGCTATGGGGACGCAGGCAATGACGAGCCCCTCTTCTGAGACAGTAGAGGAGCTTAGCAGTATCATTGAACCTCTGGCATCGCTAAATCCTCTGGCCCTGGCCCTGGTAATCTTCCTGAACAATGTTATAAAGATCCTCGGGGCCCTCGTCTTTGGCATTGCGTTTGGCATACCTCCGTTGATATCCGTTACCGGTAATGGGTTCATCCTCGGAGTCGTAGCAGCGGAGATTGTGGGTACCAAGGGATATGGGGTAGTCCTGGCGGGACTCGTGCCTCACGGAATAATAGAGGTCCCAATGCTCATCCTTGCCACGGCAGCCGGTTTCAGGATAGGGTGGGAATCAGTGAAATGGCTATTCAGGAGGGAAAGCGCGGTAAGAACAAGTCTGGTGCAAGGTCTCAAAAGATACGGCAAATGGATAGTAATCGGACTCTTGGTTGCAGCGGCAATTGAGACTTTCGTCACCCCCTTAATCGTGAATCTGGTAAGTGGGTAAACGGAAACCTCTTACCTAATGCTGAGGGGCACAATCGTACAAATGTCACACTTGCAAATCGGAAATGAACGCAGTAAAATAGTAAGGGTATGCCCCTGTAGCTCAGGGGATAGAGCATCGGCCTCCGGAGCCGGGTGCGAGGGTTCGAGTCCCTCCAGGGGCGGTGAAGTTCGACATTGAGCAGTGCTTTACTTAGTTACTAAGGGAGAAAGGAAGGTGATGAACGGAACAACAGAGATTCGCTGGCACGGTAGAGGGGGGCAAGGAGCAGTTACCTCCTCGGAACTTGTAAGTTACGCCGCCATCAACGAGGGTAAATATGCATTGTCCTTCCCAAGTTTTGGGCCTGAGAGAAGAGGTGCTCCTGTACTTGCCTTCAACAGAATCGGGGAGGAACATATCAGGATCAGGGCAGAGGTAACCGAACCCGATATTGTAGTAGTCCTCGATCCAAGGCTATTTCGTGTCGTCAACGTGGCTTCGGGCCTCAAGCCAGGTGGGATAGTAATCGTTAACACAAAGAAATCAGCACAGCAACTGCGAGATGAGTTCGGATTCGATTCTACACTGGGGGCTGTAAATGCGACCAGGATTGCATGGGACATCCTCAAAGTCCCCATAACCAACACCGCGATGTTAGGCGCCCTGGTGAAGGGAAGAGAGGTTGTCAAACTGGATTCACTGATCGAGCCAGTTAAAGACCGTTTCGGACGCATTGGCGATATAAACGTCGAAGCACTGAAGAAAGCATACGAAGAAACTGTCATAAGTGAGGGAACCTAAGATGAGTAACGGATCTCTTGGATGGCGAGATATTAAACCAGGGGCCGTAGTAACCGAACCGGGAAGCGCTGCAGCGTATAAGACCGGTGATTGGAGGTCTCTGAGACCTATCTGGGATCATACCAGATGTGTGAAATGCGGAATGTGCGAGCTCTTTTGTCCCGAAGGTTGTGTTTTTCAGAATGATGAAGGATATTTCGAAGCTGACCTGTCATACTGCAAAGGATGTGGTATTTGTGCGAGAGAATGCTGGACAGGAGCCATAACAATGGTGGAGGAGGAAGAATAATGGCAAAAAGGACACCATTAGAGGTCTCAGTAGCCGTCGCCGAAGCAGCCAAGATGGCTGATGTGGATGTGGTAGCAGCCTATCCCATTACCCCCCAGACCCACATCGTTGAGACATTAGCCGAGATGGTAGCCAACGGGGAACTTAACGCAAACTACATCCCCGTGGAGTCGGAGCACTCAGCGATGAGTGCCTGCCTCGGGTCCTCGGCAACAGGCGCCCGGACGTTCACCTCCTCTGCAGGACAAGGACTGGAGCTAATGCATGAGACCCTGTACATCGGGCCCTCCTCCAGACTGCCCATGGTAATGTCAGTGTGTAATAGGGCCCTATCCGGTCCATTAAGCGTGTGGGGCGACCACTCAGACGCTATGGCCGTCCGAGATACAGGATGGATTCAAGTATTTGTCGAGAACGGGCAGCAAGCGTTCGACCATATCCTTTGGGCATTCCGGGTCAGTGAAGACCACCAGGTCCTGTTCCCTGTCATGGTCCACCATGATGGTTTTCATCTAACCCATGTAATAGAACCGATTACACTGCCCGAGCAAGAGGAAGTAGACCGCTTTCTCCCTAAACCCCGTTATCCCTACGCTCTTCACCCGGATAATCCTGTGAGCATGGGCTGCTACGCTCCGCCCTTTATCTACTCTGAGATCAAAAGGGCCCAGGATGAGGCCTTCAGATCTCCAGAGGTTAAGCAATCTATCCTTAAAGCATGGGAGGATTTCGGGAATATTTTCGGCCGCTATTACATGCCCGTGGAGGCATACAGAACTGAAGGGGCCAAAGTGCTCCTTGTGACCATGGGCAGCTTCAGCGAGACGGCAATGGTCGCTGTTGACAACAAGCGAGACGAGGGTAAGGATGTAGGAATTATAAGGCTCCGACTGTGGAGGCCTTTCCCTTACGAGGAAGTCCGTGATCTCGTCAAAGACGCTGACATAGTGCTTGTCCTTGACAGGTGTATATCCCCCGGAGCACAAGCACCGGTCTACTCCGAGATTAGGTCCTGTCTATATCAAGAGGAAAACAGACCTCAGGTATTTAGCTTTACCGGCGGTTTGGGCGGCAGGGACATAGTGGTCGATGACTTTGAACAGATGATTGACAAGGGCTTCGAGATGCTGCAGAACGGCAGTGAGAAGGAATTCGAAATCATAGGAGTGAGAGAGTAATGGAGACCTTTTCCGTTTACGTTCCAAAGCTTGCCCCCAAGTATGAAGGCCTTGTGCCCGGGCACAGGTTTTGTATCGGTTGCGGCGAGGCTCTGGCGGTAAGGCTAGCCTCTAAAGCACTAGGAAGAGACACGGTTATAACATGTGCAACCGGCTGTCTTGAGATCTGCACCTCAGGCTTTCCTCAGACATCCTGGAATGTTCCATGGATCCATACTCTGTTTGAGAACGTCGGCGCCGTAGCCTCAGGAGTGGAATCAGGACTCAAGGCGCAGATGAGGAAAGGTAAGATTCCTGAGAAAAAGATAAATTCCGTCGGAATGGCCGGAGACGGCGGAACCAGCGATATCGGCTTGCAGGCCCTATCAGGAGCCTTGGAGAGGGGTCACGATTTCCTGTATCTGTGTTTTGACAATGAAGCCTACATGAATACAGGCGTTCAAAGATCCAGTGCTACCCCCTATGGTGCCTCCACCACAACATCACCGGCAGGCAAAGTAAGCATCGGGCAGAAGACCTGGAAGAAAAACCTGCCGGACATTGTTGCAGCTCACAACATCCCTTATGTCGCTACTGCATGCCCAAGCTATCCATTCGACCTAATGGAAAAGGTCAAGAAAGGAGCTGAGACTGAAGGTCCGGCATATGTCCACATCTTTTCCCCATGCCCTACCGGATGGAGATATCCTGTTGATTTGACCGTTAGAATAGGACGTCTCGCCGTCGAGTCAGGGGTCTTCCCTCTCTACGAAGTAGAAGATGGGTCATACAAACTGAACTTCGACTTCCCCAAACTCAGGCCAGTTAGGGACTACCTAAAGGCTCAGGGAAGGTTCCGACATCTTTCAGATGACGAGATACAGAATATCCAGCAACGCGTTGAGAAGGAATATAAAAAACTCAAAGTAAGATGCCAGGAGACTTAAAGGTGAAAGAAGTCAAATTAAATATCGACGGCAAGAGAGTACAAGCAAAAGAGGGATCCACTATTGTCGAGGCAGCTAGAGAGGCCGGGATCAGGATTCCCACCCTCTGCCATCACGAGGGCATATCCCCGATAGGTTCCTGTCGACTTTGTAGTGTGGAAATCTCAGGGGACGGGAAGTCCAAGGTAGTACCGGCATGCACACAGCCTATAGAAGAAGGGCTCACAGTAAAAACTACCACTGAGCGGGTGCTGAAGATTAGAAGAAGGCTTATAGACCGGCTTCTTACGCGGGCTCCGGAAGCACAGGTAGTACAGGACCTGGCCAACGAATACGGGATTAAGAAAGCCAAGACACAGGACACGGAACAGAAATGCGTTTCGTGCGACCTCTGCTGTCTCTGCGTGCGGGTATGCGATGAGATAGTCGGGATGAAAGCAATCGGCAAGCCTGACGGAGAGAAAGGGAACATGCCTTTCTTGCAAAACCCCAAAGCATGCATCGCCTGTGGCGCGTGCGCCTATGTTTGCCCCACAGGGGAAATCCAGATGGAGGACGTAGGGGATACAAGGATAATACACAGATGGGGCAGACAGGAAGAATACAAGCTTAAGAAATGCTCGGTTTGCGGCAGTTACTTCGCACCTGAGGTTCAACTGGAGTATTTCAAGAAGAAGGCAAATCTCCCTGATGACTACTTTGATGTGTGTCCTGACTGCAGAAAATAGACTTCAACATTTGTCCTGAGTGCAAGTTTGGGTGGATACGTTTTGATGACCAGCATCTGCTGCTCACCTCCACTCAGTGTTCCAGCTTTTTGGTCCCATCTCTCCCGCAATCTGGGGAACTGTGTTAAAACCTCTTCCATGTCTTTCTCTATGGCATCCTTGTCCTTACGTATACTGGCACCGAGTTTTAGATTCTAGTGTCCTCAAACCATATTTCTCCCGAGCTTACACGCTTCAAACCCGATATCCCCCTCAAGATCGTGCTTTTGCCAGCTCCGTTAGCCCCGATAATGCCGACAACAGCACCCTCGCTTACCTCTAGAGAAACATCCCCCAGCGCCATGGCTTTCCCGTAATGGACTGTTACATGTTTTACGCTAAGCAACATGTTCACCACCAAAGTAAGCCTGAATTACTTCCTTGTTATTCCTGATGTCTGCAGGCAGACCCTCGGCTATCTTCTTCCCAAAGCGACGCCGGCACAAAGTCTTGGCCAGAGCCGATGGATCCACTTGTTGCACTTCACCAGCATCAACGATTATAAAGTCGTTACCGGTGGCCTGCATCTTGGTGAATTTCACTTTCCCTGCGTGGATTATATGCTGAATCAGACCGAGCTATAAGTGGTGAGCAAAACTGTTTTTACTAACGTCTATAATGATGGAAGATAAATAAAGGAGGCCCAAAGTGAGAAGGAGAGGCACTTTAGCAATTGTAGGTTTATTCCTGATGGCAGTCCTATTATTGGTGAGTGGTTGTATCCGCCCATCAGAAGTTCAGCAACCAACGGTTACCGCCGAGCCTCGAGAAGATATGATAGAGAGGGTAGGGAGGATTTCCCTCTGGCAGAACGGCGAAGAACAAGTCATTGACCCTTTGGAAAATCCCAAACAATATGTCCAGATAGGGGATCTCCTCATTCAAACGCTCTATAAATTGAATCTTCAAGCTAGATGCGCTTTCAGCCAGGAGGGAATCGACGAAATAAAGCAAAAGGACACGGTTATAGAATTGATTTTCGTAGAGCCTGTGGACATCACAATTTCCCAATTCATTGAACAGGAGGAAAGGCATCACATAACAACCGATGGAAATGGCTACAGGATTTTGGAAAGAGTCAAGAGCGCCATTTTTATTTTGGAGGATAACCTGGAAGAGGGATTGGAAGCTCACGTTTTGGTGGGGCACCTTATTCCCCCTAAAATGGGCTCTGACCACGAAAAAGAATGGATAGGTTATGGCTGCTGGGCAATACAGCAAGAAGGAAGTAATGAGTTGGATAAGGGTTGGTGTAATGAATTAAACGAGGGTCTTAAAGTTTATAGCGAGACTTCGGAGCGAGAGGTTGTCGAGGTATCCCAGGAAGAAAGCGAGGAGATAGCAAGGAACTATCTATTAAACAGTCCCACCTTCAAGTTCGATGGCATAGAAGACAGATTGGAGTTAGTAGCCATAAATCAAGCGCTCTGCCCTTATTGTTGGCAGTTCGTGTTCGAGTTTGAGTGTGCATATGCTGGATATGGCGACAGGACAGAAGAAATCCCAGCTGAGCGTATAACGGCGGGGCAAGCCATACTCAAAGTTATTACATCCCATACAGCAAGTATCACAGTTGACCGAGGTGAAGTGATTTCTGCCCTCATGGATGACCAATGGGATATGATGGAGCAAAAGATGATTGGGAAGGATACCGGGCTCCCTGAGCCTGTGGAAACTGTGCCTCAAACATAAGTGCAACCTTTTGGGCGATGCTGCGTTATTAAAACATAGGGGAGAATGGACTTAAAGCAGGAAAAGGAGCTGGTCGAAAGAGCCAGAAAAGATGCCGAGGCTTTTGGCCAGCTCTATGACTATTATTATTCTCAAATATTCGGCTACATCTTAAGAAGGACAGCCAATATTGAGATCGCTCGGGATGTAACCTCAGAAGTGTTCTTCAAGTCTCTCAAGAACATCGGGCGATTCCATTGGCGTGATATTCCTTTCTCTTCCTGGCTTTACCGCATCGCTGCCCATGAGCTCGTCAATTACTTCAGGGGGAACAAACCGAGACAATCTTCCCTGGAAGATGTCTCCAACTCTATTAGCATCTCCAACCCATCGACTGAGGCTGAAATCCTCCAGGCTGAAGCGGATCTGGAAAGGCACCAGGACTTCCTTGCCCTGAGGGAATCGCTAAAAATAGCCTTGCGGTTAAGCTTGCCTCTGGAGGTGAAGGGGATGTTGAAGTAGTAGAGGTGCGAAGGGTAACGGATGATGAGGGAACAGTGATCTGCGGAATGGAGATGGGTCAATTGGTCGCTGCAGATGTAGACCTGAAAGACAGTAATGTGAAGAAGGTTGAGGTGCTCCCTATGCCTGAACTGAGTGACGAGGAAAAGGAAGAGGCCATCAATATCGCCAAGGATGACCCTGAGGTTAAGAAGCTTCTGGATGAGGGGGCTGAAATAGGCATGGTTTTCCCCACGATAACGATAACCATAATCAAGGGAGAAGTAGAGCCGCAGTCCACCAAGATGGTCAAGGTGGAGATAAAACATGGTGAGAAGATGTATCTGGCTCACGTTGACCTTGATGAAAAAGAGGTAGTGAGGTTGACAGAGCCCATAGTTCTAAGTAGCATATACAAGAGCCCCAAAGTGACGCCTAGGCCTGCTCCTGCGCTGACCGATGAAAAAAAGGCTGAAGCTATCAGAATAGCTAAAGCCGATCCCAGAGTCGAGAAGCTTCTAGAGGAAGGAGCTACTATGGGAGAGGTTTTCGGACGCCTTACGGTGGGTCTCGTTAAATCGGAGGAATCGGAGGGCGGAAATATATTTACCGTGTCCTCACCATCCATGGTCAAGGCTCTGGTGCAGCTTGAACAGGGGGAAAAGAGGTGGAGTGTCCATGTTAACATGAAAAAGAAGGAGGTAACCGAGGTGATTCCTATGCCTATGCCCCCTCCTGCATTAACCGAGGCGGAGAACGAGGAGGCCATCAACATAGCCAAAGCCGACTCCAGGGTCAAGGAACTCCTGGATAAAGGGGCCACGATAGGCAAGGTCTCACCTATGTTCTCCTTTGGGGTAAGGGTGGATGAAACTGGTAAAACGCCGGAATGCGCAGAAACGCTGGCAAGAGTGGAAATAGAACTGGGAGAAAAGAGCTGGATTGCCGAGGTGGACCTCAGTGAAGGGAAGGTGGTGAGAGTAATAGAAACCAACTCCGGGAACACACCTATTCCATTTGGCGCTGACGAGGAATCAGAATACGGAACTGTAGAATACGGAACTGTAGAAGAGGAGTAAACCTAACAACGCCACACTGTTATCTGTCAAGGGGGGCGCTCAGCGAAGCTGGGCGCCCCCCTCACATCTAAACAAAAGTGAGCAAAACCTGTTTTGCAAACGTCTATAATAATGGGAAGTAGAAAATAAAGGAGGTGATTTCACATGCGAAAACCTGGTAAAGTCAATCGATAAAATCAAATATAGAAAGAGAGGAGGATAAATAAGAATGAGAAAGATTTGGCTTATACCACTAATTTTAGTGATAGCAGTCGCCATGGTCGGGAGCATCGGATGCACTTCTCCAGACCAAAACCCGTCCTCCCAGGAGAGTAACCCTGGGTCGAGCGAGGTGTTGGCTCAAAGTATGAGCAACTCACAGCAAACCGGGATATGGGTAAATGGGCAAGGGAAAGTGTCCGTTACCCCTGACCTGGCCGTGCTAAACCTGGGGATAGAGGCCCAGGCAGATACAGTATCCGAGGCTCGCGCTCAGGCAGCCAAGGCTATGGGAAAGGTCATGAAAGCCTTGAAGGATGCAAGCGTGGCCGAGGAGGACATACAGACTTCGCGGTTCAGCATTTACCCAGTCAGGGAATATGATAGAGAAACCGATGAATATAAACTGATGGGTTTCCGGGTCACTAACAGGGTGAATGTTAAGATTAGGGAGTTGGACAGGACTGGGGACATCATCGATTCAGTAGCGGAAGCAGGTGGCAACCTTACCAGGATTCAGGGCATAAACTTCACCATAGAAGACCCAACGGAGTACCAGACCCAGGCTAGAGAGAAAGCCTTCGAAGCAGCTAAATCCAAGGCAGAGCAGCTCGCCGAGCTAGCTGGCATGACCCTTGGGGAGCCAATCTACATCACGGAGAGCAGCGGTGGCTACCATGTCCCTCGGCCTACCAGAATCCCAGCGCCTATGAAGGCCGAAAAAAGCGCCCCTACTCCCATAAGCCCAGGGGAACAGGAGATCACGGTCAACGTTCAGATTCGCTACAGCATTGCTCGATAGGAAGACTTACAGGGACGTAAACTGTGATGCCGCTAGTGTACCCCCTACTCCCCCTTAGAAAAGGGGGAGTAGGGGGTTATCAACTCCGATACCTTCCCTTTAACTTTCTGGTAGTGTTACACAAGTAATGCTAAGTTATAATCACAGATGAAATATTTGATCGCTCCAATATGGTTTTCGAGCTTTTTAGAAAACGATAATGATGAGCGCACTAAGCGAGAGACGCGCTGTCGTAATGTGCAGTTAAAACGCTCAACGATTGATGTTTTGCCTGACTGCTTTGATACCGCTTTATGCTGATTTGGGGGAATAACGCCTTTATAAGCTTCCCAATCATCAGTATAGAATGTAGCGTGGTATTTATAAGTATCAGGGATTCGCTCCCATAATTCTTGAGCACTTTGGTGACTTCTGTCGCCGACATAAAAGGCAATGACTTGTTTTGTGTGGGCATCTATAGCAATCCATACCCATTGTTAGTTCTCTTTGTTGCCGACAAAACTCCATAGCTCATCAGCTTGAGCATCAAGGAGACAGAGTATAACATCGCCTTCTCTCTCAGCGACTTGCGCTTGAGCATACAGATGGCCTGGTAATTGACCGTAGACCTTAACAATAAAGTCCAATAACCATGTAAGGCTGACCTTGACTACCCGACAAATACCACGTAAAGAGACCCGTTCAAGGAGTAACCGCCGAATCAAGTTTTTCGTGTTATTGGAAATCTGTTTGTTTTCAGGATTGAGGACGAATTGACGACCACAGCCATTACAGCGATAATTTTGTTTACCACTGTGAATATGCCCGTGTTTCTTGATGGTAGTAGAATGACACTTGGGACAAGAAATTATTGCCATAATCATTGCTCCTATTTTGAGAGATTGCCTTGTTAATGACACGATACATAAATACCAGTTTACAATCTCTTAAGCAAGGAGCATTACTTATTGAGCACTACCAACTTTCCCACCTACGTCCAACCAATGAATGCGCTGGTCATCCAACCGAAACCAGGCGTATTGACGACGAGCGAAGCAATGTGTCTCAAACTTGATGCGTTGAACGGCCTCGGTCAAGACCATTTCTCCATTAAGGAAGTGCCCAATCTCCCTGTCCCCCACGCTGGACATGGAAGAGAGGCTTGGTGAATATTCTCTGTTTATGAGATCGCGGACCTCCTGGACAAAGCCCCGCTCGACCATGTAGTCAACCCTTGAATCAATTCGTTGATAGAGTTCGCCTCTTTCCGTCGTCAGCCCGATGGTTAGGGTATCAAATCCCGGTGGTTTCTTCTTACGGAGCTGGGGAAAGTGCCTGCTGGTAGAATAATAAACTTCCAGCGCCCTAATGACGCGGCGCAGATTACGAGGGTCAATTTGCCTGACAGCTGTTGGATCTAAGTCATAGAGTTCCTGATAGAGTGCGCTGCTACCGTTGGATTTTGCCCCAAGCTCTTCTGAATACCAATTACCCTTTTTTGTCCCGCGATCTTCATCCCAGAGCCAGCCTTCCCTCTCGTCAAGGCTAGCATGCATCCAAGAAGCAGCTAGCGTCTTGCGGATAAAAGAAGTTGCCGGAGGCAATTTTGGAAATCTTTGATTTCCTTTTTATCCGCTGTTAGGCGAAGTCGTATCGTTAATTCCCCAAATTATACTCATTAGGCTTCTTCTCCTTTTAAGGCTCTGGCGCGCAGTATAGAAAACGTTAAACTATGGAGTTTCTTGGTATTTAAACCCAAATTGAAAAATTGCTCGGTACACTTGCTGGAGAAATCCTTATCTCTTAAACTCCTTAAAGTGATTATAGACAATGATTCGAAAATGCGCCATTTCAAGCGCTGATACTCTACAAGGAACCATTCAGGGGGTAACCCACCATCTAAAACCGCAAAATATCCCTTTTCATTTTCATTACTGGGGTTAATTGCTTCAATATCCTCTTTATTAATTATCCGTTTTCTTGATCTCCCAACCGCAGCTTCAACTTCCAATTTAATTCGCCTGTTTTCTATTTCTCCTACAATGTCAGGGTGCCCCTGAAGATTTATACTAGGCGCACTCGAGAATGTAAAATTCATCCCTCATGAGGGATGATAGTTC
>JAGXOF010000021.1 GCA_023660035.1 Dehalococcoidia bacterium LH_S1 | reverse complement strand
TTACATGGGTCTCGGCCCTATTCCGGCGACCAGGAAACTGCTGAAGAGGCTAAATCTCTCTATTAAAGACATGGAGTACATAGAGTTGAATGAGGCTTTCGCCAGCCAGTTTATAGCTTGCCAGAGGGAACTGGATATCGACATCGATAAGTGCAACCTGAATGGGAGTGGTATTTCAATAGGTCATCCTGTCGGATGCACTGGGGCTAGGCTTACTTACACCCTGGCTATGCAAATGATCAAGAAAGACCTCAACCTGGGACTTGCTACCCTCTGCATTGGCGGAGGCCAGGGCATGGCAATGGTTCTGGAAAGGGTTTAATATTAGCCGAACCTGATTGACATAATGTATTTGGTAAAAGTAAAAGGAGGAGCAAATGGAGGTTAAAACACTTGGGGTTGTAGGAGCTGGTCAGATGGGGAGTGGCATCGTCCAGGTGGCGGCCAATGTTGGCGGTCTGAATGTCATCATGAATGACATCGCAGACGAGTTTGTGAACAAGGGATATGATGCTATTTCCAAGAACCTTGACAAGCTTGTATCCAGACAGAGATTAGCTGCTGATGATAAGGATGCGACTCTGAATCGGATAAAGAAGAGCACGGATATAAATGACATGCAGGATGCTGACTTCGTCGTGGAAGCAGCGACGGAGAAGGAAAACATTAAGCTGGACATATTCAGGAACCTGGACAGCATATGCAAACCGGGCGTTGTTCTGGCCAGTAACACCTCTTCTATATCGATTACGAAAATCGGCGCTGTGACGGGGCGTCCTGAGAACGTTATCGGGATGCACTTTATGAACCCTGTCCCTGTCATGAAGCTGGTCGAGGTTGTTCCCGGGCTTGTGACCTCACAGGAGGTAACTGATCTTACAGAGAGCCTTGCCAAACAATTTGGGAAGACCCCTGCGATGTGCAAGGATTCCCCAGGCTTCACACTGAACAGGATTCTCGTGCCGATGATTAATGAGGCTATTTATACCCTATATGAAGGGGTAGCCACGGTGGAGGACATTGATAATGTAATGAAGCTCGGGGCAAATCACCCGATGGGGCCTTTAGCCCTTGCTGATCTCGTCGGACTTGATACCTGTTTTGCGATTATGGAGATTCTCTACCGTGAACTTGGGGATCCCAAATACAGGCCGTGTCCTTTGCTCAGGAAGTATGTTGACGCAGGCTTTCTAGGAGTCAAAGCAGGTAAGGGCTTCTATGATTACAGCAAGAACAAATAGTACGTTGGAGTAATAATTGTAGGGACAGGTCTTTAGGCGTGTCCGAAAGGGTGGATAGACCTGAAGGTCTGTCCCTACAGTGTATCTGTGTTAAAAATCGCCAATTGAAAGGAGGGAAAGAAGGATGGAATACCAGAATATCCTGCTTGAAGTAGAGGAAGGGATCGCGACGATCACCTTCAACGGGCCCAGGGCACTTAATTCGATTACTTCCGAAACGTTTCCCGAACTCAACGATGCGCTTATAAAGTGCAGGGATGAGGAAGAGATAAGGGTAGTTATCATAACCGGTGCCGGGAAGGCTTTCGTAGCTGGTGCGGACATACAGGAGATGAAGGACCTTGAGCCATATCAGGCAATGGAGTTTACGGAGTTGGGGCACAGAAACCTACGCCTCATTGAGACGTTGCCCAAGCCCGTCATCGCGATGGTGAACGGTGTAGCATTGGGTGGGGGGACTGAAATATCAATGGCCTGTGACATGCGGTTTGCCTCTGAGAATGCCAGGTTCGGTAAGCCGGAGATAACTCTTGGGATTATACCGGGATGGGGAGGGACTCAAAGATTGGCCAGACTGGTTGGTATGGGTAGAGCTAAGGAATTTGTGTTGAGCGGGGAACACATAGACGCGAACAGGGCATATGAGATCGGACTTGTGAACAGGGTCTTTCCCGCGGACCAGCTTGCTTCGGAGACGCAAAAGTTCGCACAGAAACTTGCGGGGATGCCTGCCTTTGCATTGAAGCTGGCTAAACATTCGATGAATTACGGCTACGACATGTCGATGGATGGCGCGAACGTGTTGGAGAATGAGTGTTTTGCTCAGTGCTTCAGCACTAAGGATCAGAAGGAAGGGATGCAGGCGTTTCTCGAGAAGAGGAAGGCGAACTTTGTAGGGCACTAACAAATCGGTGTAGTGCGAACAGCCCGTATAAAGGGCCTTACGTTTGCGGATGTGGAACAGGCCAAGTCAGCCAGGCACCTTATCGTTACCTGTGAGGAATTGGTGGATTCCGCTGAGCTGAGGGATGACCCTGACCAGAACCAGATCCCCTTTTTCTGCGTGGATGCTGTGGTCCATGTGCCACATGGCGCTTATCCTACTGCCTGTTACCGGCACTATGATTATGCCCCGACCTATCTCAATCAGTATCGGGAGTGGGCTGGTAACGAGGAACAGTATAAGGAATATCTCAATAAATTCATCTACGGAGTTGAGGGGCACGAGGAATTGCTGTCTCTAGTAGGGAAAGAACAAGTTGACATAATCAAAGCTGACCCGCGGACGGGGTATGCCGTGGGCCTGCAAAGGGGATAGGAGTAAAGAGGCAATGATAGAGTATACTTCGCGAGAGATGATGACAGTGGCCGCCGCACGTGAGATAAGCGACGGCGATATCGTGTTCTGTGGGACTGGCATATCGATGCTTGCAGCAATGGCTGCAAAACATATCAGTGCTCCCAACAGTGTTATATTCTTTGAGACGGGAGCGGTCGATTCCGAACTTGAGGAAGTCCCACTGACGGTAGGGGACCCGCGGGTTATGTTCTGGACGGCCACAAACGGTGGGCTTGCTGATTCCTTTGCGATTATGCAAAACAAGTTTACAGGTAAGCAGGTAGTTGGAGTTCTGGGCGCGGCACAGATAGACAGGTATGGCAATTTGAATTCCACAATCATAGGCGACTATCTCAAGCCGACGGTGCGGTTCCCGGGGAGTGGCGGCGCATGCGACGTTGCTTCATCTGCGGGAAGGACAATTATCTTCATGGAGCATCAGGGAGAAAAGTTTGTTAACAAGGTAGATTACCTTACGAGTCCGGGATGGCTCGATGGGCCTGGTGGCCGTGAGAAGGCAGGACTCATTGAGAGAGGCCCGTCGGTTGTTGTTACAGACTTGGCTCTGATGCGCTTTGACGAGAGTACAAAGGAGATGTACCTGGGGGGATGTTATCCCGGGGTAACCCCTGAGCAGGTGCTTAACAACATGGAATTCCCGGTGGATGTCTCAAGGGGGCGTGAAGTTCCCCCTCCTACTCCCCATGAACTGCAAATACTCAGGGAACGTTGTGACCCTCAGCGACTAATACTTGGTTAGCGCTTTCCATGTAGCCGCAGACTTTAGCCTGCGTTTTCCCCGCTCACTCTAAGTCTCTTGCAAGAGCGGGGCTGTTCCTAGGGTAAGCGGGCCGACATCGGCCCGCTTACCCTTACCGCTCTGGATTGGGGGATCGTGGCAGGAATGCCACTCCTACACATGGGAGATTCAGCCGTAGGAGCGGTTTCCAAACCGCAATAGTGTGAATGTCTTCTGGGCGGTACCTGAAGCTCCTGGTAGAGGCTCCTCCTCAGCGTGTCATTGCGATCCGACCCGCCTTAGGGCGGGTCGGATCGCAATCTCCCAGAGGCGCACTCGAAGGATGCTAAAGCCTCCTCTACCCAGCCAAAAGCCCTCTCGTCTTTGCCACTTATGAATGTAGCCACTGTTGACCGTGATACCTGAAGCGAGTACGATAGAAGTGGAGGCATCAAGGAGCGAATGGATGGCTACTACGGGTAAATCAAAAACCAAGGAGACATCGCCGAGTAAGACAGTAAAGGTTTATAAAGGCTGGTGTAAAAGGTGTGGGATATGTGTTGCCTTTTGTCCCAGGCAGGCATTGGAAACCGATAAGGACGGATATCCCTCTTTGAAAGATCCCCGGGGATGTGATGGATGCGGTTGGTGTGAACTCATGTGTCCAGACTTTGCCATAGTGGTGGAAGATGCAAAAAGCTGAGCTGCTGCAAGGAAACGATGCGTGTGTAAGAGGAGCTCTGGCCGCCGGGTGCCGCTTTTTTGCTGGTTATCCTATTACCCCTGCCTCTGAGATTGCCCACGGAATGGCACGTGAACTCCCTCCCCTGGATGGTACCTTTATCCAGATGGAAGACGAGATAGCCAGTATGGGAGCGGTGATCGGCGCTTCCCTGGCCGGAGCAAAGGCCATGACGGGTACGAGCGGTCCAGGCTTCTCCTTGATGCAGGAGCATATAAGTTATGCCTCCATAGCCGAAGTACCGTGTGTAATAATCGATGTCATGAGGGGAGGCCCGAGCACCGGGGTTCCTACTCATCTTGCCCAGGGAGACGTAATGCAGGCCCGCTGGGGGGCCCATGGCGACCACCCGATGATCGTTCTCGCACCTTCTTCGGTGGAGGAATGCTTCCGCCTTACCGTTGAGGCGTTCAACCTTTCGGAGAAGTATAGAACCCCTGTTGTAATCCTCACGGATGAGGTTATAGCTCACATGCGGGAGAAGGTTATCCTTCCTTCTGCTGATGAGATTAAAATTTTTGACAGGCGGAAACCTACCCAACCGCCTGAATGGTTTGTTCCCTACAGGGATCCCGGGACCGGCGTTCCCCCGATGCCTGCCTTCGGAGAGGGATACAGGTATCATGTGAGCGGGCTGGTCCACGATGAGATGGGATATCCAACCACAAGAGCCGATGAGGTTGATCCATTTATCCAGAGGCTTTTTCACAAGATATCCCGTGATTTCGACAAACTGCAGTGGGGAGAAGAATATTACACTGACGATTCCACCCTTGATATCGTTGCCTTTGGCTCCGTTGCGCGAGCGGCGCAAAGGGCCGTTAAACAGGCGAGAGAGCGAGGGATGAAAGTTGGCCTGTTGAAGCTTCAGGTTTTGTACCCGTTTATGCGCAGGAAAGTAACTAAGCTCATGAGAAACTCGCCCACTATTTTGGTGCCTGAGATAAACATGGGGCAGATATCACGAGAGGTAAAGCGTGTGAATCAGGGGAAGTGCAAGGTTGAGACGCTCAACAAGGTAGCACATGAAACTATGACTCCTCAGGAAATACTGGATAAAATAGGGGAAATATATGCCTAATGGAAGACATATTATCTACGACTATCTTCGCACTACTAAAAGGTTCCCTCATATGTGGTGTCCAGGATGTGGGTTGGGAACCTTCCTCGGAGCCTTTTTAAGGGCCGTCGATAAAAGTGGCTACACCAAGGACCAGATTGTGCTTATCTCAGGGATAGGGTGTTCCGGAAGGATTTCTACCTATGCGGATTTCAATACTCTTCATACCACTCATGGCAGGGCCTTGACATTCGCAACAGGCATAAAACTGACGAAACCAGGGCTTAAGGTAATCGTTATCATGGGCGATGGAGACGCTACCGCTATAGGAGGAAATCATTTCATCCATGCGGCAAGACGTAATCTCGATATTACGGCTATTGTGATTAATAACAGCGTTTACGGGATGACAGGCGGGCAGGTTTCCCCCGAGACTCCTCTCGATGTCAGGACCACCACTTCCCCTTATGGGAATGTGGAGAGCCCTTTTGATATCTGCAAGCTGGCTGAAGCTGCGGGGGCGGCTTTCGTGGCCAGGTCAACGGTTTATCACGTCAAACTTATGGAAAGGCTCATTGGTAGAGCTATCGATAGGAAGGGATTTGATGTATTGGAAATAATATCGCAGTGTCCAGTTCAATACGGACGGCGTGTGGGATTGAAATCACCGGTGGAGATGCTGCAATGGCAAAAGGATCACGCAGTCACGCAAGAGAAAGCGAGAGGGATGAGTGAAGAGGATCTCAAGGATAAAATAAGGATAGGGGCGCTGGTGGATAATGAGGCTCCTACATATCAAGAGAAACTGGATGCTATGAAGCAATCGTTTAAGGGGGTAGAGTAGTGAGGTATGAGGCGGGAATTGCAGGTGGCGGTGGCCAGGGCATAGTGCTTATGGGAACCATACTGGCTGAGGCAGTAGCCTCGGACGAGAATCTGTATGTTGCCCAGACTCAAAGTTATGACCCTGCTGTTCGGGGAGGTAGAGCTGAGGCAGGTCTTGTTATCAGTGATGAGGAGATAGATTATCCTGAGGCCCTGGAACTTAATCTGATGGTTGCGTTGAACCAGGCGGGTTATGAAAGGAACGCAGGCAAGCTCAAGAGGAATGCCCTGGTGGTGGTGGATAATGACCTTGTGAATCATATAGTATGGCACAAGATATTGAGGATTCCCTTTACCGCAATGGCCAGAGATAAATTCAAGGATGAAAGGGTAGCGAATATGATCGCTATGGGAGCTTTGACCAATCTCTGTGAATACCTCGATTCTTCGGCAGTCGAAAAATCCATTTCATCCAGATTCAAAGGGGAGGTGCTCGATCTGAATCTCCCCGCTTTCCGGGAAGGAGTAGATTACGGGGCCAAAGTCCGGGGTTCCGGCTTTGATAGCGTAGAGGAAGAGGACATCGAGATTTAATTGACTATAAGGCGTGCTTTGTACTATAATGAAGATGCAGTGGATGCGCCAAGCAAGGGCTTTGCTCCTTCCTGTAGAGTAGAAGGGATGCTTCGTGAGACCCAGGGTTTCATACGCTCCTTTTTACCTTTCCTTTTGTTGTTTTTTACTAACAGCCCTTCGTTTCGTGTATCTACTAGTCTGCGCGAGTGCGTAATAGTCAGTGGTTGACGGTATTAAGATAAATGGAACCTAAACAGAGTTACACTGCACGTGATATTCAGGTTCTGAAGGAACTTGAAGCGGTCCGCATGCGTCCGAGTATGTATATAGGCAGCACGGACCAGCGTGGTCTGCATCATCTCGTCCATGAGATCGTGGATAACAGCATCGATGAGGCAATGGCCGGTTATTGTGATCGGGTTATTGTCACTATTAATAGCGATAGCAGTGTGACCGTATCCGATAACGGCAGGGGTATCCCCGTTGATATTCATCCCTCCACTCATATCTCCGCTCTGGAAACGGTTATGACCACGTTGCATGCCGGTGCCAAGTTTGGCGGGGGGTCTTATAAGGTCTCCGGCGGACTGCATGGCGTGGGGGCTTCAGTGGTCAATGCGCTGGCTTCCTGGGTTTACGTCGATGTGCACCGTGATGGGAAGATTCATCATCAAGAGTTTCGCTACGGAGTTCCAGCCAATGGCATTGAGATAATCGGGGATACCGACAGGAGCGGCACGACGCTCACTTTCCTCCCTGATGATAGTATTTTCAGTACATTAGACTATGATTTCAATACTATAGCTCAAAGATTTCGCGAGGTTGCATACCTGAACAGTGGCGTCTGGATTGAGTTTCGGGATGAACGCCGGGATTGGGAGATAAACTTCTATTTTGATGGAGGGGTGCTTAGCTTTGTAAGGCAAATCAATCGCAAGCGCACCGCGCTGCATTCCAGTCCCATCCATATCTCCAAGATGCTTGATAGTACAACCATAGAGGTTGCAATCCAGTATAACGAATCGTTCAATGAGTCTACTTTCTCCTTCGCCAATTGTATTAATACAATTGATGGCGGGACTCATCTTACCGGGTTCAGGACAGCTCTGACGAGGGCCCTGAACGACTATGCGCGGAAATATAACATCATTAAGGAAAATGAGGCCAACCTGACCGGCGAGGATGTCCGGGAGGGACTTGTGGCGATAGTCAGTGTTAAACTGACCGATCCCCAGTTTGAGGGCCAGACGAAAACCAGGCTGGGGAATTTTGAGCTGAAAAACTATGTAGAGGGCGCGGTTTACACGGGCTTGACTGAATACCTCATTGAGCATCCACAGGAAGCGAAGAGGATCGTGGAGAAGTGCCTTACTACTTCTCGGGCCCGTGAGGCGGCCAGAAAGGCCCGGGACCTGGTTACCAAGAAAAGCGCCTTCGAGGGTGGCAGTCTACCGGGGAAGCTTGCCGATTGCTCTGAAAAGGATCCTTCGAAGCGTGAACTCTACATCGTTGAGGGAGACTCCGCTGGTGGCTCCGCTAAGCAGGGAAGGGATCGATCCTTCCAGGCTATATTACCTCTGAAAGGCAAGATATTAAATGTTGAGAAGGCCCGTCCTGAGAAGATGTTCTCCCACGATGAGATCCGGGCTCTGGTCATTGCCCTGGGGGCGAGTATGGACTCGGGGAACGGCTCCTCTGGAAATGGTTCGCAGTTTGACCTTTCCAAGCTCCGTTACCATCGCATCATAATCATGACCGATGCCGATGTCGACGGCGCTCACATTCGCACTTTGCTTTTCACCTTCTTCTTCCGCTACATGTCAGACCTGTTCATGAATGGCAATCTATATATCGCTCAGCCCCCGCTGTATCGGATAAGAAAGGGAAAGAGCCATCACTGGGTCTACACCGAGAGGGAGAAGGATGAACTGGTAGCCCAGCTCGGAAACAAAGGACTGGAGATGCAGCGATATAAGGGCTTGGGAGAGATGACCCCGCAGCAGCTCTGGGAGACAACCATGAACCCTGAGACCCGGGTTATGCTTGGTGTAAGCATCGAGGATGCCATTCGGGCGAATGAGATCGTGGAAATGCTGATGGGAGAAGAGGTCCCGCCCAGGAAAGCCTTTATCCAGTCACATGCCCGGCAGGTAAGAAATCTGGACATCTGATGACTATCCAGGTGGGCACAGAGGAACAAAATGGAAAAGCGGGTCAATATTTTGTCATTAGCTATCAGCATTTAGCCTTTGAACTCTATCTGCCCCTATATAATCCTCTTACTAAGTCCTGGCTGCTGAATGCTTATATAAGGCTTTGTCCCTGTGTTTCTTTGCTGCTTTGTGCCTGAGTAGTCGTGATATCTGAGGGCCCAAATCCACACAATTCCTGGTAGTTGCAGTAGGTGCAGATATTGCCCACCCTTTTTGGGAAAAGCTCCTTTGGTTTGGGAATATTCCTCTCTACATCTTCACAGTACTGATACATCTCTTCCGTTTCGGTTTTTATCTGCTGAGTAAAGCCCTGTAGTTCGTCCTCGCTGAAGCTTTGTACAAGCTCCTGATAGTCGTCTCCCAGGTAAACCACAACTGTCCTGACCTGGTCAGCCACTGCTTGGAACATGTCCTTTGCATAGAGGACATACCCCATCATTTGCCGGCGATGCTTTTCCCCTCCTACTTTGCCCGTTTTCCAGTCCAGTATGTACAGGTCGCCTCCGAGAATAGGAAATAAGAAGTCCACCTTGCAGTATGCCTTCAGCCCGTTGATCCGAACCTCCCCGAAATCGTCCGGCTCAATAAGCCAATCCTGTGGCCTGTGAGCTGGATTACTAATCAGCCATTGGTACCATGAACCCCGGAGAAAGCTATTGAGGCAGGCCTCTATGTGGGTCTTAAGGTAATCGCTGTCGATTTTCTCTTGCTGCTTGTAGTAGACCTCCAGGAAATCCTTTTCCCGTATCATGCGGTCCACTAGCTGGGAGGCATAATTGAGCATCTCAGAGGCTGATTGAGGCTGTGTCCCCTTCTGTAGCCGCCGGAGTTGGAGGGCAATGGTATCATGTACGATATTGCCGATCTCCAGTGGTGTGCTGGTGAGTGATTTCAGGAATTCAAGCTTCTCTGGGGAAACTTCGTTATCGTGTTTTTTGGCATAGTAATCGAAATAATATTGTCTCTTACACACGTTGAATTTATCGTACCGGCTCACTGACCAGCCGAGCGTGTAGCTGAATGGGTATTTTCTTCCGCGATACATTGATTATCTAGTGAATAATAACCGCTGCAGCAACCTGATGTCAACATTTGGAATGCTTATAATTATCGAATCTTGACAAAGGAATTAGTCAAGAGCTATTATGTGAGATATTAATTTAGGCGCTAATTGATTTACGAAACCCTGGCTCTATGGGGCTCTCTTTGGTTACTATGCTGGGCCAAACCCAGCTTAGTAGAAGGGTGGAGTTGGATAGAAGTGGAGGGACCGAGTTTCGAATCAGGTTCGTGCTTGGAACAAAGTCAAGGGTTTAAATGCAAAGTGAGTAGCAGAGAAACAGACTCTGTTGTTCAGCCCTGCTCGCTGGGGGCAAAATCGATTATCTCCAATTCGAGCAACTCCCGGCCTCCCCAGTTGTTGGACCTCAAGTTGTAAACCACGTCGATGAAGGGAGGGTGGCTCTTGTTGAGGTGGTTCAATCTGAAGCCGATGGCATCCCAGACCATTCCCTTATCATTCAGCTTGAATTTTACGTGGTCGCCGTCCATGCCAACCTCATAGGAATCTATTACTTTTACCTTCCGGCTCAGGAAAGTAGGAGGTATGTTTCCCTGCCCGAAAGGTTCGAGCCTATCAATGAACCTGGGTATTTCTCCTCCGAGAGAAGCAAGTGACACTTCGGAATCGATGTTAATGGTGGGCTGGAGTTCTATTCCCGCGAGATCGCGTCTGGCAATCTCGAGGAGCCTATGTCGCAGAAGCTCGATATTCTCGTTAGGTGCGGTGAATCCGGCTGCTTGTGCGTGGCCACCGAAATGTGAGAGCAGGTCTCTGCACTCGGAGAGAGCAGAGACTATGTTGAACTCCGGAAGGCTGCGAGTGCTGCCTGTGCCCCCTTCGTCTCTCATCTCCACAATCACCGCTGGGCGGTAGTACTTATCAACGAGTCTCCCGGCCACCAACCCGTTTATCCCTGCGCGGAACTCCGGTGAGCTGGCCATCAAAAGTGGCGTATCCGGGCCAATGGGGGTGAGTATTTCCTCGGCGAAGTCTGTAAATTGCTCGCTTAATCTTTGCCGCTCGGAGTTACTGGTTTCAAGGTTCGAGGCAAGCTTTTTGGCTTCCTCTGGCGATTCGGTTGTAAGTAGTTCGTAACTCACTGAGGCGTGGTCCAGCCTGCCTGTGGCATTCAATCGAGGAGCGAGGGTGTAGGATATGCTCTCGGTGTTGATATGGCCGAGTTCCAGCCTTGTGCAGTCTATTATGGCATTGATTCCCAGACGTCTGGTGGAATTCAATTTAAGCAGGCCTTCTTTAACCAGGTAACGGTTCTCGTCTACAAGTGGCACCAGATCGGCAACGGTGCCCATTGCTACGAGGTCGAGGAATCCATTTTCCTGACCGGCCCTTCCGGTGGCGTTAAACAGCGCTTGCAAAAGCTTAAAAGCTACCCCGACACCGGCCAGCTCGCGAAAAGGATATCTTGAGTCAGGCAGTTTAGGGTCTGTGATTGCTATGGCTTTGGGAATCTCCCCGATTGGCTCATGGTGATCGGTAACGATTGTCTCGAGCCCCATCTCTTGTGCTTTTTCGACCTCGGCGCTGCCAGTAATGCCGCAGTCGACGGTAATGACCAGACTGACCCCCTGCTCATGCAATTTCTGCAGGCCGGGCACGCTCAGTCCGTGCCCTTCGTCTACTCTATGGGGAATGTACGGGATCACTTTGCCGCCTATCTTTTGCAATCCCTGCACAAGAACAGCTGTTGCTGTAACGCCATCGGCGTCGAAATCGCCGAAAACGGCGATGGTCTCTTTTCCGTGGACGGCACGCATGATGCGTGCTACTGCCTTTGCTCCATCGTGTAGAAGGGAGGGGTCGTGGTTCAGGCGTTCGTCAGCAGTGAGGAAGAGGTCTGCATCTGCGGGATTGATAATGCCACGATTGTACAGGCACTGGGCCATTAGGGGTGGGATATCAGTAAATTGATTGAGATCCTCAGGTAGTGCTGGGGGAAGAATTATCCATTTCATATTTGCCAACTCATATCAATGTACAACATTCTGATGGGTTAGTCAATGTTAGAAGGGGGTGTTCCTCTGGAGCACTCCCTTCGATTCTGTGCGGTGTTTCCTTGATGATCATTTAGACTTCGCGGAAGTCACCTTCCACTGTGCCTTCGTCATCTCCTCCGCCAGAGGGGCCTTCGCCTCCTTCTGACTCTCCGCCGCCCTGTTGCTGCTGGTAGAAGGAACTGCCCAGCTTCTGGACGGAGTTAGAGAGGTCTTCGGCGGCTTTCTTGATCTGCTCGACGTCGCTTCCGGAGAGCGCATTGCGGAGAGTGGATACTTTCCCTTCAACCTCGCTCTTCACCTCAGCAGGCACTTGATCTCCCTGCTCGTTGAGCGTTTTCTCCGCCGTATAAGCGAGGTTATCAGCCCAGTTGCGGGTCTCCACTTCCTCTTTGCGCTTCTTATCCTGTTCAGCGTATTGCTCGGCCTCCTGTTGCATGCGGTCCACTTCATCTTTGGAGAGTCCGCTTGAAGAGGTAATGGTGATCTTTTGCTCCTTCCCGGTACCCTTGTCCACGGCCTTTACGTTAAGAATGCCGTTGGCGTCAATATCGAAGGTCACCTCGATTTGGGGCACTCCGCGGGGAGCAGGAGGGATACCATCGAGCATGAATTTCCCCAGTGTTCTGTTGTCGGCGGCCATGGGCCGTTCTCCCTGAAGCACGTGTATCTCCACGCTGGTCTGGCTGTCAGCGGCTGTGGAGAAGATCTGGCTTTTGCTCGTGGGAATGGTCGTGTTGCGTGATATGAGCGGAGTAGCCACTCCGCCGAGCGTCTCGATGCCCAGTGTCAATGGAGTGACATCCAGAAGCAACACATCGCCGACATCGCCCTTAAGTACACCGGCCTGAATAGCTGCGCCCAATGCTACAACCTCATCGGGATTGAGGTCCTTGCGTGGCTCCTTGCCAAAGAGCTCTTTCACCTTTTGCTGGACCAGTGGCATGCGCGTCTGCCCCCCAACGGAGATAACCGTGCTGAGCTGGTTTGGCTCAAGGCGCGCGTCCTGAAGAGCCTGCCGGCATGGTCCCATAGTTCTCTCCACCACATCTGCAGCCAGCTGTTCCAGTTTGGAACGCTGGAAGGTAATATTCATATGCTTTGGGCCTGAAGCGTCAGCTGTGATAAACGGCAGGTTTACCTCGCTTTGCCCGGTGCTGGAGAGCTCTGTTTTGGATCTTTCCGCACCCTCTTTGAGCCTTTGCATTGCCATCCGGTCTTGTTTCAGGTCGATACCCTGATCCCGTTTGAACTCCTCAGCCAGCCAGTTAACGATAGCCTGGTCCACGTCATCTCCGCCCAGATGGCTATCTCCGCTGGTTGACTTTACCTGGTAAGTGCCTTCTCCCACTTCCAGATTGGAGATATCAAACGTGCCACCGCCCAGGTCATAGACGGCGATGGTCCCTTCACTGCTCTTCTCCATGCCATATGCCATGGCGGCAGCTGTGGGCTCGTTTATTATGCGCAGCACGTTCAATCCCGCTATGCTGCCTGCATCCTTGGTTGCCTGACGTTGACTGTCGTTGAAGTAAGCAGGTACTGTAATTACAGCTTCATTAATCTGGTCTCCGAGATAAGCCTCGGCGTCGGATTTGAGTTTCTGCAGGATCATGGCAGATATCTCCGCAGGGCTGTAGTCTTTGTCTCCCATCTTTACCCGGGCGTCGCCGTTGGGCCCTTCGATTATCTCATATGGCAATATCTGCTTGTCGTAGTCACTGACCTCACTGAATCTCTTCCCCATAAGTCGCTTAATGCTGAAGATTGTATTTTCGGAATTGGTAACGGCCTGGCGTTTGGCAACCTGCCCTACTAGCCTCTCTCCGTTCTTGCTAGTGGCCACGACTGAAGGGGTAGTACGATTCCCTTCGGCATTGGGAACTATCGTAGGCTCTCCTCCCTCCATCACTGCTGTGCAACTGTTGGTCGTTCCTAAATCAATACCTATTACTTTCGCCATTGTTCCCTCCTTTTAGTTAACTTTTGTGTATTGTTGTTCTACTTTTCAGCTTTCCCCTTTACCGACCTTTACCTTACAGGGGCGGAGGAGCCTGTCATTGAGCATATATCCCCTTTGAAGCTCCTCAATGACTTTCCCCTCTTCGCCTTCTTCCTGACATATAGCCTCATGAAAGTTGGGGTCAAACTCCTCACCCTCTGCCTGTAGCTGGCATAGGCCGTAATTCTCCACAGAGGACTCAGGCTGATTTTAGCAACTATAAAAAGCGTATTGAGCAGGAGAAAG
>JAGXOF010000020.1 GCA_023660035.1 Dehalococcoidia bacterium LH_S1 | reverse complement strand
TACAGCATGAGAAAGGCGAACGTTTGCTTTTTGGTTCCGGCTAGTCCGGGTTAGGGTTTTTGATAGGTGGGGTAGGGAAGTAGAGTTTCAGGGCAAAGGATGGGAACATTTTGGGAGGGGACATGAGCGATCTTGAAGACCTTCGCCAAAACAGATTATCAATAATCACCCACAGCCCGGAGCAGACCCGGGAAATCGGCTCCATAATAGGCGGGCTAGCCCATCCCGGTGAGCTCCTTCTGCTTGTGGGAGACCTGGGAACGGGAAAAACGTGCCTCGTTCAGGGCATCGCATGGGGAATGGGGCTTTCCACCTATGCATCAAGTCCGTCATTCGTGCTGGCGAGGGAATACCCGGGAAACATCAACCTGTATCACATAGACCTCTATCGCCTGAGTAACCTGGAAGAGATCACCGACCTCGGCATTGACGACTACCTCTATGGAGAGGGTGTTTGCGTTGTGGAGTGGGCTGAGAAGGCCATGACTCTGTTTCCACAGGAACACCTGCTCATCGAACTCGAGCATATGGCAGAAAACGAAAGAAAGCTGCGGTTCCAGGCGAAGGGACAAAGATGCACCGAGCTAATCAATCAGGTAAAGAAACGATGGAACTCTCAATAGATACATCAACCAGATCATCCAGTCTGGCCCTCTCAAAGGAGGGCAAGGTCGTTGCCGAAATGAACTGGCATACGAAGCAGGACCATACCGCTGAACTTATCCCTAACATGGTCCATCTCCTTGACCATTGCAAAGCGGACATACAGGATATAAAGGCTATCACAGCGGCCAAAGGCCCTGGTACATTCAACGGCATCCGCGTGGGACTGGCCACTACCAAGGGACTGTCCTTCGCCCTCGGCATCCCCTTACTCGGGATAAGTACTCTGGAGGCCATGGCATTCCCTTACACACCCCTCGGAATGCCCGTCTGTCCGATCTTGACTGCCGGCCGTAAAGAGCTCGCTACAGCGCTCTTTCACATAAGGAATGGATCCACAGAGAGAATTGCTCCAGAACACATCAGCACCGTAGATGCACTATGTGACAGCATTACGGAACAGACCATTTTCTGCGGTGAAATAGGCACTGAACTCTCAGATAAACTCAAGAGCCATCTTGGCGACAAGGCGATTATTATCAACGATTCTGTACTTCGGCTCGCCGGTTGCCTGGCCTGTCTTGGCTGGAGTAGAATAGAGTTAGAGGATTTTGACGATCCTTCTACCCTCCAACCCCTCTACTTAAAAAGGCCAGGAATAACCGTCCCAAAGAAAAGGAGGCATGATGCAATGTCCGATATGCGGCCGCGAGGTCAAGGATGAGAACGAGCTGATGGCCTGCATTACAAACCACATGCGAGATGAAGCGACGAAGCAAGCCAAGGATATGCAACGTGTTTATATCATGATGATGGCGAGCCAGTTGACTATGGCTTGTGTAACCACTCACAGCCAGCCACAGGAGGTAGTAGGCACCTTCCGAGAAGTTTACGACTTACTTGAGAACCTCATGGGGAAAAGCAACGTGAGCGGCGAAATCGAGAACTGGCTTAAGAAGTGGCGAAAGGATTCGGGTGAAGAATAACAGACACAAGAAATTTGTTGAATAGCGCCTTGTTGCTGAACAGTGGGGATATTTGCTATAATGCTGTCCCCGGCGCTTGTGGCTGCGGAGACGGAGAGGAAGAAACGCCGACTTCCACTACGACGCCCGCTGTTACAACACCGCCCACTGAATCTCCTACTGAGACACAGACATCCCAGCCGGAAGAAACATCTATTCCTGCTGAACAAGAAGCACCGGAAATATACAAGAGAAGTAAGCTGTGCCGATACCCCTTCGTACGAAAGTGTGAGCATCGCCGGTCACGGGGCAGTTTCAGGAGAAAAATGCACCATCTTCGAAACGAGGTCTACAGAGGGCACGACTACCAAGGTATGGCTCGCTACCGACAAGGGATACCCTCTGAAAAGTTGAGCCCACCACACCTGAGGGTGCTACCACTACTGTGGAGTATACAGAGGTGAACTTGGATGCAACAATTCCTGACAGCGCATTTGAGATTCCGTCTGACATTGAAATCCAGGATATGTCAGACATGATGTCCGGAATGCAACAATAGCTTATCGTGGTCCTGGCAGCTTGTGTGAGCCGCACTAACACATGTAACAAGTGTAACAATTCAGTCTTACCGGCAGCCCCGTACGGGGCTGCCGTATTCTTGCTAATAGACATGTATATATCACCGGATAACTACAAATGTGCAGTTATCCGGGCGGTGGGAATAGCGCCTCCGATGACCAGGGCAACCGGTGGAAACCGCCGGGACAATCACAGCTAAACTCTGGCTTCAGAAGTTCCTTGTGGAAACGGAGAAGGCTGAACTCCTGCAAACAAGGGAGGATATCAGACTTTCCGAAGAGGGATTCACGGGAGTCGGAGCTACAATCCAGCTGGAATACACCGACACTTATAAAACTTACATCCGGCTTCTTCGGCGGGTTAGCACCACAAAGGATGAAAGCCCCCTCCCTCTAACTCCCTCCCACCAAGGGAGGGAGAATTCCCCCTTCCCCTTGATGGGAGAGTCCGACCAAAAGCACCGGGAGGCCACGTTCACAGCAAAGTCCGCCGGCGAAGGAATCATCGAGGTATTCGGTTTCTACAAACAAACCAATCCACAGCCCATCCCCCGGACTGAAGTCATAGTACATTAGTTGCGAAAGCGATAATAAAGGCAATATACACCCCGCCGTCAAAATCATCCACTCCTGTGGCACCGTGATTTACGGTGTGTTAGACTACAATTGAGATGTAAAGCAGAACAGGGATATGTGAACCAATGACTAACGCACTGCTCCTCACCGGTGCCCCTGGCTCAGGGAAAACCACTATAATTCGAGAAGAGCTCTCCCAGTTTAACCTCAGTGCTGGGGGCTTTTACACCGAGGAACTAAGGAAAGGAACCACCCGTACAGGATTTAAAATCACTACTCTTGACGGGACCAGCGCGACGCTGGCACATGTTGACATCGACGGTCCGCCGCGGGTCGGTAAATACGGGGTCGACCTCAAAAGCCTGGAGCAAATAGGAGTTCCTGCCCTCCACAATGCAATCAAGAATCGTGACCTGGTAATCGTCGACGAGATCGGCAAGATGGAACTCTTTTCGGATTCCTTTCAGAAAGCAGTTATGGAGATCGTTGAAAGCGGGAAACCCCTTCTCGGAACAGTTATGTTAAAATCTCATCCATGGGCCGACAAAGTGAAAGAGCTCAACGGGGTTGAGATTATCTCCCTCGATAAAACCAATCGAGAGAACGTACGACAACGAATAGTAAACTGGATAGGTTCAATTTATGGTATCGAAAGCCCCGATAAAACCCAATATATGTTCACCTGATAGCCATCCATATATTTTTTGAAGAGGCAATGCTGTCATTCCGGCGAAAGCTGGAATGCAGAAGACCGACGAAGTGTAGTGGATAGACGATTAAGAATAAATTTTCAAAGACAGGAGAGGAAATAATGGAACGAACTCTGGTAGTGGTTAAACCGGACGCCATGCAGCGAGGACTTGCGGGTGAGATCATCTCGCGGCTGGAACGCCGTGGACTCAGAATAGTTGCCATGAAAATGCTGCATATGGACGATGCCATGGCAAAAAAGCACTACGCCGTCCACGAGGGCAAGTCGTTCTTCGAGGGGCTCATAAAGTATATAACATCCTCGCCAATCATCGCTGCCGTGCTGGAAGGTCCCAAAGCAGTGGAGGCAGCACGAAACACGATGGGGAAAACCGCACCTACAGAGGCTACTCCCGGTACCATCAGGGGCGACCTTGCCCTGGAGATCGGCTACAACTTGGTACACGGATCGGATTCACAGGAGACGGCAAAGAATGAGATTCCCCTGTTCTTTACCCCTGAGGAAATATTCACATATGAGAGAGATATTGATCAGTGGATCATAGAATCTTAAGGATGGTGGAACTCTTATCCCATATATCTTCCAGGGTATAGAATTCCCGTTGCTGTGGGCTGAAAACATGGACAACTATATCCCCAAGGTCCAGGACAAGCCAGCCAGATTCAGTGCTTCCCTGAGGTTTAGGAACGGAGACATGCTCTTTGGATAGGGTACTGTCGATCTCCTCAACAATGGCCTTGAGCTGCCGCTCAGTCTCGCCATTACACACAACAAAATAATCAGCGAAACTGCATATCTCGCTGACATCGAGCAAAAGAATGTCGGATGCCTGCCTCTCCATCGCGGCACCGACTATCTTCCTGCCTATCTCAGCACTCTGTAGAACCCGTGATCCCCCTTATGGTAACTAACTTTCCATTTATATTATATCACCTGTAAAGCTCTTAAGGGAGAGCAATGATGGAATCAACCCCAGCGGCTTGACCATTATTCCCTCACTACGATATATTTGAGGTGGAGATATTTTGTGAAGATGGACTTTCCGGACTCCTGAAGTCGGCAAAATATCCTGGTGCCCTATTAGGTTTCATAGGCAAGGATCGAAAGACTAAAAATATTAAATAAGTAAGGAGGAACATGCTTCGAGTACCAGGTCCAACACCATGCCCGCCGGAAGTGCTTCAGTCCATGACTAAGCAGATGGTGAATCACAGGGGCAAGGAATTTGCCGGGCTGCTTGAGTCAACAACCGCCAGGCTCAAGCAATTCTTCCAGACAAAAGGGGATGTCTTTATCCTCACAGGATCCGGAACGGGAGGATTGGAAGGGGCTGCCGTAAACATGCTTTCGCCAGGAGATAGAGTATTGGCGGTTATCAATGGTGTCTTCGGCGAACGGTTCGCTGACATCGCCGAGGGCTTTGGAGCTAATGTGGAGCGCCTACGTTTTCCTTACGGCGAGGGCGCTGACCCAGATGGGGTCGCCAAGGCACTGGATTTAGATAAGTCGATCAAGACCGTTCTCACAACCCACAACGAAACATCAACCGGAGTAACCAGCGACCTGGCATCAATCAGTAAGGTGGTCAAGCAACGTGATAAACTGCTTTTGGTGGATGCCATTAGCTCTCTGGGCTGTATAAATTTACCCACAGACGAATGGCAATGCGATGTAGTTGTAACCGGTTCTCAGAAGGGATGGATGGTCCCACCCGGTCTGGCTTTTGTTAGTGTAAGCGATAAAGCATGGGAGGCATATACTCAAGCCAAGATGCCACGCTTCTACTGGGATTTTGGACAGGCAAAGAAATTTTTGGAAAAGGGGCAAACGCCATGGACTCCCGGAGTGACTGTATTCTATGCCCTGTCCACAGCACTGGAGATGATGGCAGAAGAGAGCCTTGAGAGCATTTTTGCACGGCACACACGCGTGGCGGAGAAGACCAGAGAGGAAATAAAAGCCCTGGGATTGCCTTTATTTGCAAGGGAAGAATGCGCATCCAATACGGTGACAGCTGTGAAAGCCCCTGAGGGACTGGACGTTGACAAGCTACGCAATATCCTTAGCAACGAACATGACCTCGCTTTGGCAGGGGGACAGAGAGACATGGCGGGCAAGATATTCCGCATAGGCCATTTAGGATGGATAACGGAATCCGACATCGACAGTGTAATGGACAGCTTGAAAAAAGCCCTTCCGCAGGCTGGATTCCCTATAGAATGAGGAAATAACAATGAAGGTACTGATAGCAGATAACATCGGTGAAAAAGGAGTGGAGATCCTCAGGGAAAAGGTTGAGGTGGATATCAAGACAGGCCTTAAGCCCGAGGAACTCATCGAGATTATCCCCGACTACGAAGCCCTGCTGGTGCGCAGTGAAACCAAGGTAACTGCTGAGGTAATCGAGGCCGGCAAGAAATTGCAGGTCATTGGCCGCGCTGGTGTGGGGGTAGACAATGTAAATATAGAAGCTGCAACCAAACGGGGCATTATCGTTGTCAACGCTCCCGCCGGTAACACTCGCTCCGCTGCAGAACATACCATCGCCTTGATGACAGCGCTCGCCCGCAACATCCCCCAGGCTCACGCACAACTAAAAGCGGGGAAGTGGGACCGCAAACGCTTCACCGGCGTCGAGGTATTCAATAAAAAGCTTGGGGTTATCGGCCTGGGAAGAGTTGGGACCGAGGTAGCCAGGCGAGGCAAAGGTCTGGGCATGCAGGTCATCGCCTACGACCCTATGATCGCACTCGACTATGCCAAAAGTCTAGGTGTGGAACCGGTATCACTGGAGCAATTGCTGCAGGATTCCGACTTTATCACCGTACACGTACCATTGTCAGAGGAGACTAGATGCTTAATAGGAGAAGAGGCCCTTAGAATGGTTAAGCCTTCGGCGCGCTTGATCAATGTAGCCCGTGGCGGCGTTATCGATGAGCAAGCCCTTTTCAAGGCAGTTGAAGAGGGCAGAATAGCAGGAGCGGCTATTGACGTATTTTCCGAAGAACCAACCACCGATAATATTCTGCTTCAGAGTGAAAAGATAGTAGTCACCCCTCACCTTGGAGCCTCGACAGTGGAAGCTCAAACAGGCGTAGCCGTGGACGTCGCCGAACAGGCTCTTGACGTGCTGGAGGGGGGGTCTCCTGCGTACGCAGTGAATGCGCCTATAATACCTGCCGAACTGCGTGAGTTTCTAACGCCCTTCTTCAACATTGCTTCGATGGCCGGGAAATTAGTCTCTTACCTCAGCGAGGGACAAATCAATGCCCTAACGATCAAGTACGAAGGCGAAATAGCCTACTATGAAACGGACGCTCTCAAAGCTGCAACACTCGGGGGCTTGCTCGAAGCCACCACCGAGGAACGGGTCAGCCTGGTCAACGCCAACTACATCGCTCAGAGCCGGGGAATCAAGGTTGTAGAGCAGAAGAGCCTTACCTGTGAGAACTACAACAATCTCATCACCGTGGAGGTCAATACCAACATAGGCACTACCACAGTGGCCGGAACGATCATGCGTGGAGAGCCTCACATCGTACGTGTCTACGACTACTGGGTCGACATCGTGCCCACAGGTGCTTACTGGCTCTTTGCCGACCATAAAGACCGGCCGGGACTCATTGGCTCGGTAGGGGAAATAACCGGTAAAGCTGATGTCGACATAAGCTACATGTACGTCGCCCGGATGGGGCCCCGTGGCAGGGCGCTGATGGTCCTAAACCTGGATGAACCACTCTCGGAGGCATACTGGCAGAAGATAGCTCAGATCCCGGATGTGTACAGCGTGAAGGTAGTGAAACTGTAATTTAAGTCAAAAAAGCGGTTTTATTACCAGCCCGGCAGGAGTCTTGGGATAGAAGTATGTAGACTTGGGCGGCATTCCGGCACCGGAGTATGCCACAGGCAGGAAATCGGGGCCCGGTACAGGATTCAGGAAAAAGGCGAGTTGTGATGTCCCCTCATCAACTTCTCTCAGTACCTTCACTCCCTCCGAGGAGTAGTGCAGGCATTTGTCCTCTTTTTCAGGGCTGTCGATTCCCAGCATCTCACGCAATATCCCCCAGTGAAGCAGGCTTACATCCAGTTTCCTCCAGGGATCAGGCTTGTCCCTGGCCAGTTTCTCACGTAAACTGGATTCGTCCTTAGCTGTCAGTAGCCAGAAGTTATTCCCCGCTACCCCGTATACCCCGAATGCCGTGCCCTCTGCACCTGCTTCTTCCAGAGCCATTGTCCATGACATCAAGTTCGTGGAGGCATCGGACGCATCAGGTGCAAGCTCCTGAATGTGAAAGTGCCGGCTCAGCTCATCACGCAGTCCGGCCACCACGTCAGGGTCAATGTTGCTGACAAGACGGTGAACAGGGAACAGAGCAAGCCCGGTATCACCGGAACTCATCAAGGTTATCATCACATAGTTGTATGCTTCATCGCCGCTGGAAGAGCAAGCAGACATCTCATTCCGATAGGCCAATGCCGTAGTATACCGGTGGTGCCCGTCGGCGATGCAGATTTGCCGATCAACAAAGAAATCGCATACCCTCTCAATAGCCTGTTTGTCAGTAACAACCCACACATTGAAAGTCACCCCAAAATCATCTATTGCTGTTGCTGAGGGAGTACCATCTGCGATGTCAGGGAAAAGAGACAGGAGGTCTCCGTCTTCATGCTCGAAAACTCCCATTATCGGGCTCAAATTTGCTCGGCAGGCTCTCAGGAGACTCAACCGATCCTGGATTGGCGCACCCATGGTTCTTTCCGTGGGAAGAATACGCCCTGCTCCCAATTCCTCAAGGCGCACTGCGGCAGTAAGTCCCCAACACCTTCTATAGCTATCAAGGTGAGGGAAGCATTGTTCAACCAGATAGAACGCAGGTAGTTCCTCCCAAATAAGTACGCCTCCCTGCATCCATTCAGTGAGGGTATCAGCAGCACGTGTGTATTTATTATGCTGTTGGGTGTCCTCAGGGTACTCTTTCCCGAACTCGATCCTGATGAAGTTATATGGGGTCTTCTGATAGTATCCGTTCTGCTGATCGGGGCTAATTACATCGTATGGAGATGTGATAACTGAAGAAAGGTCCTCGATTACCTCAGGATTGTACCGTAGTCCTCGAAAAGGTCGAACATCCGCCACTGTTATAAGCCAATCTCCTCAATCGCGGCCCTCTGTATATGGAAGAGCTGCCCAACACCCTTCTCAGCCAACGACAGGAGGGAATCCATCTCAGACCTGGAAAAAGCCCTTCCCTCGCCGGTGCCTTGCACTTCTATGAACTTGCCTGCATCGTTCATTACAATATTAAAGTCAACATCTGCGTTGGAATCCTCCTCATAACACAGATCAAGAAGATCAGTCCCCTCGACTAACCCTACGCTGGTAGCTGCCACCACCCCCTTTAACGGTGATACTGAGAGCTCACCTCTGCCCATCAATGTCTGAGTGGCATACACAACAGCAACATATCCCGCCGTAATAGCAGCCGTTCTTGTCCCACCATCAGCCTGGAGGACATCGCAATCCACGAGAAAGGTCCTCTCGCCGAGCGCATTAAGGTCTGCCACTGCGCGCAGGGAACGCCCTATGAGACGCTGAATCTCCTGTGATCTTCCTCGTTCCTGCCCACGTTGCGTTCGGCTTTCAGTCGCCCGGGGCAGCATCGCATACTCCGCCGTTATCCATCCCGTCCCAGTCCCCTTGAGGAAAGGGGGAACGCGGTCTTCTACACTGACCGCGCAGAGCACCCTTGTTTCTCCCGAATCAATTAGCGCTGAGCCCTCCGGATACCGTTGCACGCCCGGTGTGATCCTCACTGAGCGGAGCTCATCATTGGCACGGCCGTCCAGTCTAGCCAGCCTCACTGTACCCTCTCCAGCGGAGCTAAACTTAATAACAGCTTCTTAACCCCTATCCCTCTGCCAAACGCTATTGTAGCCTCAAAATCATCCTTAAGGGTGGCACAGCCAACTACAACCCCTTCGCCAAACCTCTCATGCACAACCTTGTCACCGGTATTAAGACCACATACCTCAGAGTGAGCAGCGCCGAGGGCACCTGCCTTCCCTGTGCCACCATTCCCGTGATTATTGGAGGCGGTCAAGTGCTCGGGTATGTCCTTCAAAAACCGGGACGGAGGATTGGGATGACTTCCTCCCCTCAGATTCCTGCGAAAGGCATGGACCAAATATACCTGCTCCTGCGCCCGGGTTATACCAACATAGCAAAGCCTGCGCTCTTCCTCCATCTGGCCCGGGTCGGCAAAGGCACGCAGATGCGGGAGAACACCTTCATCCATCCCAACAATGAATACTATAGGGAACTCAAGCCCCTTGGCTTGATGTAGGGTTATCAATGTAACAGCATCGACATTCTCGTCGAGATTGTCAACATCGGATACCAGACATGTCCTTTCCAACAAGCTAACCAGCCCCTCCAGAGGCTGGAGATCATCGTACTCTTCAGCCATTCCGCGAAGTTCAAGGATGTTATTCCACCTTTCTTCACCATCCTCACCCTCTAAGATATAGGATTTGTAGCCCGTACGCTCCAACAAGAGATCAATGAAGCTGACAATATCGAGCTGCTCACTCGCAGAGACGAGTTCATCAAGAACAGAGGAGAACCTGCTTAAGGCCTGTGCACTCCGGGGTGAGTGTGGCGTCACCTCCCCTTCAGAGATCAGCTTCAAGGCTGAGTAAAGCGGGATGCCTCTGTTACGGGCCAATTCCCACAGTTCAGCCATAGTCCGCTCGCCAACTCCCCGCGCAGGTACGTTTATTACACGCGTTAAACTCACGCTATCATAGGGGTTATTAACTAATTTCAAATAGGACAGCACATCCTTGATCTCACGGCGGTCATAGAAACGGGTAGCCCCTACCAGCTTGTAAGGGAAGCCGTAGCGAGTACATGCCTCTTCAAGCGCCCTGGACTGAGCGTTCGTGCGATACATTACGGCAAAGTCGCTCATCGAACGTCCATGGCTAACCATCAACCTCTCGATCTCGCTGACAACGAACTGCGCCTCCTCCTGCTCATTGAATGTCTCCATGATGCTTATAGGAACCCCGCCATCATTTTGCGTCCACAGTGCCTTCTCCTTGCGCTGGGTGTTGCAGGAAATGAGATGAGAGGCAGCCTCCAAAATCGCTTGCGTCGAACGGTAGTTCTGCTCCAGATATATAACCTTGGCATCCTTGTAATCACGCTCGAAGTTCAGGATATTCCTGATATCCGCATATCTCCATCCGTATATTGACTGGTCCGGGTCGCCGACAACACATATATTGCAGCGTTCCCCTGCCAGTTGCTTCGCCAATATATACTGAGCAAGATTGGTATCCTGGAACTCGTCAATCATTATATGAACATAACGGGACTGATACCTGGATAACACGCTAGCATCGTCGCGGAAGAGGTTCACGGCATACATGAGGAGATCATCGAAATCCAGAGCCTTGCTCCCCATAAGCATATCCTGATAGCGCTCATAGATACGTTTGACTACCTCCTCGAAATAGTTCTGGCTTCCGTAGTCCTTTGCCTTGAGCAGTCTTGCCTTGGCCGAAGATATAGCCGACTTTATCACCTTCGGGGTATACTGCTTGGGGTCGATCCTCAATTCCTCCATACAGCGATTTATCACGCTTAGCTGGTCGCTCTCATCATATATTATGAACCTCCCGTCCAGTCCCAGATGCTCAGCCTCTCGACGCAGAATGCCCGCGCAAGTAGCGTGAAATGTACCCAGAGTCAACCCTTCCGCAGCCCGGCCGAGCATGCCATATACCCGTTCCTCCATCTCTCGCGCGGCTTTGTTAGTGAAGGTAACAGCCAGAATATGATGGGGGTTGATTCCGCAGACTCCGATAAGGTAAGCGATTCGGTGGGCGATAACACGGGTCTTGCCACTGCCAGGGCCGGCTACAACGAGTTCCGGCCCTTCAATGGATTCCACAGCCTCCCTTTGAGCAGGATTAAGGTTCTCCAGCACGTCCAATCCCATAACTCGAAATCATCTCCTCTCTAAAATGCCCTGATCGCAGCACAATCCACCATGCGGGATCGCACTGGTTTGTAACGCCATCAAGATGCTATATTCCCCAAACAAACATCGGGCTATCCTCGGTGATTATTTTCGTTTCCTTCTCAATCGCCTCTCTAAGGTGCTTGGGAATGAAAAAGAGCCCCTGGTGCGCATGCCCATCATAAAACCGCAAGGAATCCTTCACTCTGGTGGCGATGCGGCGGTCAATTCCCTCTGGTGAAAACTTACATGCATCCATCGTGGTTGACGCAAGCGCAAACCCCCACGATCCTCCAAAGGAGGGCACATCTGCACTATAAGGAAAAACCACCGGGAAAGCGGCCTTCAAGGTATTGTTGATCGCGGTATAAACCTCTGTAATCCCCACCACAGTAGCCCCAGCCTGCAAAGCGAAGGTGGCATCGTCCGAAAGTTTGGTCTTCAGCATCTCGTAAAAGTTTTGCGTATACAGCAGGTAAGCTGGCCCCCCCTCTATGGGCTCAGGAAGGTCAATGATGGCGACATCGAATTTCTCATTCGTATCAGCAAGATATTTCTTGGCATCCATATGGAGAAGCTCTAGGCGCGGATCGTCAAATGCTCCCTGGTGATGATCGGGAAGAAATCTTTTGCATATATCGCTTACCTCAGAATCGATATCGACCATCACCACTTTCTCAACGGTGTTATGCCGCAGCACTTCCCTCAGGGTTGCACCCTCGCCGCCACCGGCGATGAACACCCTCTTGGGGGCAGGATGGATGCTCATTGCAGGTTGAACCAAAGCCTCATGATAGATGAACTCATCAGCCTCACACGACTGTATCTTACCGTCCAAAACAAGGCATCTGCCATAGCTCACAGTATCCATCACTTCAATGTTCTGGTATTGCGACTGACCAGAATACACCAAGTCCTTCACCGCAAACTGCTGAATGACGCTTGGAGTGACAAATTCCATAAACCACATTGAAGGGGATTCTGCCATTAGCTAAACTCCTCTCTTCAGTTCCACTACTGAGGGATTCTTACAGCCCACCTTCTCTATGATCATACTTGTTGCCTTGTCCGGATCGAAGGAATTGCCCTGGGTGAAAATATCCACGGCCGCATAGTGGTACTCCGGCCATGTATGGATACCAATATGCGATCCACTGGAAAGGACCAGTCCGCTGACTCCTTGCGGAGTAAAATGATAAAAGGACTGCCCTAACAGCTCCTCTTCATCCTGCTGGGCTATGGTAAAGAGAGTTTCCTTTACGAATTCAAGGTCGTCCAGCACGTCCTCGCGGCAGTCCTTCAAGTCCAAGAGAAAGTGTCTCCCCAGAGCATTCACCTAACCATGACCCTCCTCTTACCATCCTCATCCATTATAAATCAGATCGGCGGTTTTCTCAAAGGGAGTCGGAGCGAGCTCTTTTCTGGAGCTCGTAGAGTTTGTTGATCGCCTCCAGGGGCGTTAGAGAATCGATATCGAGCTGATCGAGTTCCTCGAGGGCCGGCGACCTTTGAGGAAACAGGTTCAATTGCTGACCCTTCGTTGAAGTCTTTCTCCGCTCCTTTTTCCTCCCCTGACTCCCGTCTTCCAGCCCGTTCAGGACTTCCTGGGCCCGGCTCAGGACAGGCCTGGGCAAGCCCGCCAATTGCGCTACATGGATGCCGTAGCTTTGATCAGTCCCCCCAGGGACAATCTTCCTCAAGAACACGACCTTCCCCTCTTCCTCCGTCACCGCTACGTTAAAATTCCTGACCCTAGGCAGGGAATTGGCCATTTCTATCAGTTCATGGTAATGGGTAGCGAATATCGTCTTGGCCCCTAACTTGGGATTACTATGTACGTATTCCACAACTGCATGAGCGATGGAAAGTCCATCATAGGTACTCGTCCCCCTGCCTATTTCATCGAGGATGATAAGCGACCTAGGGGTAGCATTGTTCAGGATGTTCGCCGTCTCCGTCATCTCGATCATGAAGGTGGACCGCCCGCTGGCCAGGTCATCCATCAGTCCCACTCGACTGAATATCCGGTCCACTAGTCCAATAGCAGCCGAACCTGCTGGCACAAAGCTGCCGATCTGCGCCATCAACACAATAAGTGCCACCTGCCGCAGGTACGTTGACTTGCCTGCCATATTGGGTCCGGTTAGAATAATGAGCTGAGCATCATCATTGGAAAGAAACGTATCATTGGGGACAAACCCCTCTTCTACCATTCGCTCCACCACCGGGTGCCGTCCATCCGTGATGTTGATAATATTTTCATCGCTCAACTGTGGCCGCACATAGCCATAGCGTACCGCTACCTCCGCAAAGGCAGAAAGGGCATCGATCTGGGCCATGGCGTTGGCCGTGCCCAGAATACGCTCACCCCACTCAGCGACCTGACGGCATACCTGCTTGAACAGGCTGGCCTCCAGTTCGCCGATTCTCTCCTGGGCATTGAGGATCAAGGACTCGTATTCCTTGAGTTCCGAGGTAACGTAGCGCTCAGCGCCAGTCAGAGTCTGCTTGCGAATATAGTCGTCCGGCACACGGTCCAGGTGGGGGCTGGTAACCTCGATATAGTAGCCGAAGACCTTGTTGTATCCTACCTTAAGCGACTTGATATCGGTCCGTTCCCGCTCCTTGCGCTCCACATCGGCGAGATATTGTTTGGCGTTCTTGGA
>JAGXOF010000205.1 GCA_023660035.1 Dehalococcoidia bacterium LH_S1 | reverse complement strand
ACTCTATCCCTTCCCTCGCTGAGAGCTGTCCCTATCCATGACGTTCCTCAATGGCCCTGGAACCACCCATCTCCAGTATGTGTTCTCTTTTCTTCTTATATTCCTCAATCCTGCCTGCTGTTGTATCCTTATCTTCCTCCATCGACTAAACCTCCTTATTTTATGAAATCCTGGCCCTAAATCCTCCAAAAATAGCTCGCATCGAGAAATAGAAAAACAACATCTGGGCGAGCGGCATTTTCGCCCTCTCACTCCTCATATTTATCTTCCTAAGTAGTTCTGATGCGCCTCCCAGTTCTCGTGTAAAGCACAACGCTTGCTAGCTCAACCGCTCTTGCCTCTTAAAGGAACTTACGAGTGATCGATAGCTGCTATCTTAGCACCCGCCTGGACCGTATCACCGGACGAAACCGTTATCTCCTTAACGGACCCCCCTACAGGCGCCAAAATCGGGTTCTCCATTTTCATAGCTTCGATGACACAGACTACTGCCCCTTCCTCCACTGAACCCCCTTCCTCCACATTTACGGACAGTATTTTGCCTGGTATGGGTGCCTCGACTACCTCTTCCACTGTCTCATAACCTCCTTAATGGGCCTCTTGGGCATAAAATTCCAAATTGGGCAACCCACAAGACTCTAACATTTTTCTTTATGTGAAACCCGTCGATATTCTACCACACGGACAATAGTATTTCAAAGTTACAAAATGGTCCAAAAATCACATTAGCCTCTGTCATGGGCATACTCCCGAAATGCAGGCTTCAATCGTTTCGGTATACTCCCTGAGATAACGGAACTAGTTGGGGTATGTTTCTCATATTCGACGTATCCATAACGATGGAAAAGGTCAACCAGTTGGGCAACGCTGTACGGGATCTCCACAGTGACATCAACCATTTCCTTGCCTACTCTATTGGCTATGAGAGACAGAAGCCGGCCAAGCCCCCATCCCTTCGCGGCAGAGATAGGCGTTACGGTGCCATTGCTATCACCTATCTGTTG
>JAGXOF010000204.1 GCA_023660035.1 Dehalococcoidia bacterium LH_S1 | reverse complement strand
GCTCTTGCGGACACTATAACCCTCAATCATTGCCTTAGCAAAGTCAAACCACCGTTCCTTGTGGCTCAAATTTGCCAGAGGTGTTCCCGTAAGACCGGTGAATGTTTTTCTACACTGTCGGCACCGAAACCGCTGCGCCCCGTGCCTCTGTCCCCACCGTATGGGATCAGGGGCTCCACAGTAAGGACATAGAGGCGGATCTTGCTTCTCATGCTCGATGAATCGTACGACATCTGTTTTGTCCTTCAGTTCCTCAAGCTTTTCTCGCAGCTGTTTGTGTTGGAATGGCGTCAGCTCTGCAACATCATACATCAGCTGTTCAAATTTATTACCTTGCATAGCCTTTCCTCCACCTCATTTCATTTCCCCTCCACCATATCATATCCGTCTGAACTCAACAACCTTAAATGATGACAGAGCCTATTTTTTTGAGACACCCCATTTTTACCCGCTGGCAAAACCTCATCTAATAGCGCCATCGCATCCTCTTACATACCTTCAATTATATGAGAATATACGTCCATCGTAAAGGCTAACTCTCTTTCATCCAGATCTACCCTGTCAGAACGAATGTAGTAGGTACCGGAAAACCTCATCTCCAGTTCGTCTTTTCGTTCAATTCCCCATTTCATCCCGGTAGCTTTCCCCTTTTGTTTGGTAACCTCCACCTGGTAGAAGCGAGCGATATTTGGATATCTCCCCTTCAATCTCCCTATCCTCTCCATAACCTTCTTGTAACGCGTATGCCCCCACGGCTTGTTCAGTGAGGCCGCAATGGCCGCCAGTCCTTCTTCAAATCTCTGTTGCAGCCGGGTCTTCATCCCTCTTTCCTTCTTCGCTCTACCCGTGCTACGGCAGTACAGAATTACCTCCCCGGCCTCATCCAACCCTTTGACTCCTACGGTGGAGTTCCTCCTTTTCCGCATAACCAGCCACTCCTTATCCTCTTTCAATTGAAGTTGAGGTCTGACCCGGCTCACCGTAATGTAGTGATATCCTTCCCCT
>JAGXOF010000203.1 GCA_023660035.1 Dehalococcoidia bacterium LH_S1 | reverse complement strand
CATCAATAGCTACCTCTTCGGCAGCTTCTATCTTCCGAGGCATACATTCAATAATCACCCTTACGCTCTCATTGTCAATTAGCCGGATATTATTTTGGCGAGCGAATGAAGCGGCTTCCCCGCGCATTTCCGCATGGACAAGCTGGTTCAGCTGCGAGCTCAATTTGGGGTTTTCCTCCCATTGTGACTCTTGCGGTGAGCAAGCGGAAAGGGGTATAACAACCACCATGATTACAAGCAAAACAATTCCTAATTTAGCCAGCTTTTTCATTTCCTGACCCGCAAAAATTATAGAAATGGCCCGAGCAAGCCACATAAAACCTACTCGGGCCTCAAAACCTTAACGCCTGTTTTCAACAAGAAGAGGCAAGGCACATCAGTCCCTGCCTCTCCTTTGCCTGCTATGTTATTCCGTTATCTTAAAGGTCTCCATCACAGGCTCATCTAACGGAGTCCAGTTGCGGTTTTCACTCTTGTCCATCGCTCCGGCGTATACCGTGTAGGTGCCTGCAGACTCCGGAATGAAAGTAAGGCTGCCCTCATCGTTGAAGGTTGTTAGGCTGCATAAGGGAACTTCCTCAGGATATGCTCCGCCATATCCTTCCCCTGGCCACATATCATCCGGTCCGGGTGGCCACCACTCAGGGTACTCCGGAGCGTAAATGCCAAAGGAAATCATGTTTACCCCGGAGACGTCAGAGGCGGAGACGGTTACCGTAACCGGGCTCCCTATCGATGTAGCGCCTGATACCTCGATATCCACGTCAGGCGGCGTTGTGTCCTCAGGTGGAGGACCAGGGAGCATATAGCTAACGGTCACCGTGTAGCTACCGGCCTGGAACCCAAAAAGCTTCAGGTCATATTCTCTGCCGACCGCGGCAGAGTTTATGTACTCCTCTCCGTCAGTGTAGCCGCTGTAACCAAAGGTGTCACCATCATCATCATATTCGTAGGTGTAAGTCCCCTCACTCTCTTCGTCGATCTCACCTTCTTCCCAACCTATAACC
>JAGXOF010000202.1 GCA_023660035.1 Dehalococcoidia bacterium LH_S1 | reverse complement strand
GTAAGTTTTGTAAAACATCTGGATAATCTCAAGCAAATAGTAGGACATACGTTTGGTTGTCTATCCAAAAGACTGAGCTTCGCCAAGTCATGGGTAGATAAAATCCTCTCCCGGCTTCCCTTTGCTATGGGGGATTATGCACTTGACTATAATTGTTCTTTCTTGCCCTTTGGGCAAATTGCTTTGAGCTAAGATAGATAAGTGTGGTAGAATTCGCTAAGTAGGAGGAACAAGGGAATAAATGCCTATCTATGAATATTGGTGCAGTTTCTGCAGGAAAAAGGGCAGTCTATATCAACAGGGGTTTTCCTCCTCTCCACCCTCCTGTCCTTATTGTGGCAGTAGCAAACTTGAGCGTATATTTTCCACTTTTTCCCTGCACAAAACATACAAAGATATTTACGAAGGCATACTCTCGGACCGCGAGCTAACTCAGGGTATGATGCATAACGAGCCCCGAGCGTTAGCAGAGTGGAATAAACGGATGGGTGGAGGTGAGAAGGCTGCTCCTGAATATGAAGAAATAACCCAGAGGATGGAAAGGGGAGAATGGCCAGCTAAACAAATACAGGAGAGGAGGAAAGAATTTCAGGATAAGGAAGGCAAAGCCGCATTAGGTGATTAAGTAAGGAGGAGCTTATGCCTATCTATGAGTTTGTGTGTCAAAATTGCCACAGGAAATCGAGTTTTCTGGTAAGGGATATTTCCTCTTCCTTTACCCCAAAGTGTTCCTTTTGTGGTAGTACCAAGCTAGCTCGTGCTGTTTCGAGCTTTGCTTATCATAAATCATTGCAAACTGTATGGGAAGAAAGTGGGGAGCCAACGATGCACCCCAGCGAGGATTATTACAAGAGACCTGAAAATATAGGTCGGTGGACGGAGAAAAAGTTCCAGCAAATGGGTCAAGAGTTGCCTACTAAAGTTAAAGAGGAGATACAAGCGGCAAGGGAAGGTGTAATGCCCGAGCCGCTTAAGGATTTATAAAGTGCCTCTCCAACTGCTGCGTATCATTG
>JAGXOF010000201.1 GCA_023660035.1 Dehalococcoidia bacterium LH_S1 | reverse complement strand
TGCTGCTATAATCGCCTTCCGAAAGGCAAGTTTTATTTACGGATAAGTTCTAAGTCCTGAAGGGTTAAACCAACCTCCTCGGACTTCCTCAGCCCTTCCAGCAGCATCAGCAACATCATCGCTTTGTCCCTTTGAGTGTGTAGCGAGGCCAGGAATCTCGTTATTTGTTCCGCATCCAGTGGCCTGGGCAATGTCCGTGGGACCCTAACAAGGGGTGTCATTGGAGCACTCCTAAAGCTGTTGCTCCTGTACTTGTCCGCCCAGAATGTCCCCCTGGCTGCCAGACCTCTTGGTACTGGATTATCCTTGGACATTGCGCCATTGGCGATCCGGAGGTATTCATAGAAACCGGAAACCGTCGTTAGTCGACACTTGACCGTCCCTGCGGAAAGCCTTGAGCTTGGGGAAGAGGCTCTCCATCCTCCTGGTCACGCAGACCTATCCCCCACTGCCGCTCAATAAACGCGAGGACATCCGAGGGGGTTACTTCCCACACCGGCTTACGGAGGATGTTGAAGAAGATTTGGAGGTCGTGGGCGTAGTTTATCCAGGTATTGGGCCGGCACCGGTATTGCAGGAACCTCAGGTAGCAATCAACTTCAGGTATCCCCATCGATAAATTGACGATTTCCCCCTCTTCTACCTCCCGAGTCACCTTGTAAACCATACTCCTCTCACGTATTCCTTTGTTTGTTCAATTTTACCTTTTCCCCGAGAGATTAACCATATACTATCTAGTTTTTCAGATATAACAAAGCTGCATTTTGTTTCATAATGAATTTGAAAATCGAAATTCAAAGCCGAAGTTTGAAGCTAAAGCTAAGGCTGTAGCACCTTAACGACTTAATAGCAAGGCCAAGCCTGAGCGTTTGCCGTCTCTCTGTATTCAGGTAACGGCTAGAAATCCCACAGATTCCCAATCTGAGGCCCTGGAATAATCGGGTAGGAGGGGGCAGTTAGCCCCCGTCCTCCCACACCACCGTACGTACCGTTCGGTATACGGCGGTTCAACAGACTAATACG
>JAGXOF010000200.1 GCA_023660035.1 Dehalococcoidia bacterium LH_S1 | reverse complement strand
CTCAAAGAACTCAACAAACTCCAGTGACATAGGACATAGGACATAGGACAATGAACAGAAAGAGGTTACAGTGTAATACAAACCAATAGGAGACAAAGTAATGATACTTACTGTGAAAGCAAGATATGGTGAATATTTTGAGGAGGAATTGAAGTGAAGATAGAATTTGACCCAGTAAGGGACCTACTTTACCTTTACTTTAGTGAGTCAGGTGCTAAGGCAGTGGAGACAAAGATAATCTCGCCAGGAATCCATGCCGATTTTAGCGGAGATGGCAAGTTAATGGGCATAGAAATTATAGATGCCTCAGAGATAATAGGCAGAAAGATAGAGTTTGCATTTCCCGAAACAGCCCTGCTCCAAAGAAGCTGACGGTTGGCCACTTCCGTAGGAGAGATTGCTTTGATTTTCGTTCTTGGCATAGACGCCGCTACCTGGACAGTTGTAAGGCCAAACTTGGGGAAGTTGCCAAACTTTAAGAGGCTTACTGAGATCGGTCAAGCCAAAGAGCTTGTTGTAAAGGAGAAGCCAATATCCGCTTCTATCTGGTGTGGAATGTTCTCCGGAAAGACTTTGGATGAGCATGGACATGAAAGCTATGTTGTGAACGGTAACATCGTAAAAAGGTCGCTATACTTATGGAAAGAAGCAAAGATTGGATAGATGAGGCTGAAGGAGATGTGGAGCATGCTAAGAGCGATGTGGCAGGGGGCTATTACAACTGGGCTTGTTTTTCAGCCCACCAATCAGCAGAAAAAGCGGTTAAAGCAGTATTTCAAAAGATAGGTGCAGAAGCATGGGGACATTCCGTGGCTGATTTGCTCAAGGAACTATCGCTGAAGTTCCAGATTCCAGATGAGCATATGAATGGAGCTTTAGAACTTGATAAGGCTTATATCCCAACAAGGTACCCCAATGCTCATCCTTCAGGTTCTCCACGCAGAAAATATACTAAAGAAGAGGGAGAGAGGTTATTAAGATATGCTGAAAAAATCGTCAAGTTCTGTTCAAGTCTTCTATCCCAAATTTAATAGAGAAGAGAT
>JAGXOF010000001.1 GCA_023660035.1 Dehalococcoidia bacterium LH_S1 | reverse complement strand
CCGGGTAGCCGAGGAATTTATAACATCGCAGAGCGGAGAATACATCATGAGCCCCACCGGATTCGCCTTCATAAAGGATGGTGTCAAGACGCTGACCCGCGCACTGCGAGACGGCCTTCCAGAGGCAAAACTGTCCGGAGGCACTGTCGACCTCAGGGGAAATAAGCAGCCGGTGGCCCTTGCAGCCGAGCTTTCCGGACATCAGATGTCAGGTCACGAGGAGAACTGGATTTTCGACGATGGGACCTTCGCAGCGGTCAAGGTGCTGACGGCCATTGCCAATGGTCTGAAAGAAGGCAAAACCTTCATCGACCTGGACGAGGAAATACCCAGATATCCTGCCTCGCCGGAGATAAACATAAAGCTGCCTACCAATATACTCTCAGAGAAACAGGAGGTAGTCGAGGCTGTGATAGAGATATTCCAGGCTAAAGGATATCCCATAGACACCATCGACGGAGGGCTAATAAAGTGGGTAGACAGCGAAGGGAGCTGGCTCGGGCAAGCACTAGTCAGGAAGTCCAACACCCAGCCCATGCTCATCTGCCGCATTGAAGGAAAGGATGAGGAAACAAAGGCAAGAATCGAGGAGGAATTCTTCAACGCCTTGACCGGGATCTCCACAAGCGCCGTTTCAAAGCTGGACTTGACCTCGGACGACTATACGCGAGAGTTTTTACAGTCTAAATAGCGCACAAATCGCCTATAGATCTTACGCCTGATCTTCTTTTGCCAATCAAAGGGATAATGATAAAAATTTGGGATGACGGTTCCAGAATTTAATTACACCAACCACAAAGTGTTATTTTCTGAACCCAAACATAGATTTAGCAATTAAGTGCATAGGTATTGCACAAAAACACAAAGACATAATCAGGATTTCAGGAGCAAAGAGAAGCATTGCATTAAGCATGAAAAGACGTTAGACTTGTAGGAAGTAAGTCTGGCAACAAAGATCTCAGCACTTACCAACATGCCGGGGGAATTCTCCATAATGTCCTGACACTCCCTCAAGATGAGCTATTTGAGTTTGAGGTACAGAAATGAAAAACTCAGCCTTTGTTCTAACAATACTCCTGCTGGTCCTCTCAGCCTGCAGCACAGCACCCACTACACCATCTGCGTCATCAACCAGCACACCGCTTATCACTACACCATCCTCAACCCCACCGCAAATCTCATGGGATGAAGTGGATGATTATGTCAATCAGTTCGTGACTGTCCAGGGAACCATCGTCCTCACCCACTACGCTGAGGATTCCAAAGGCCAGCCCACCTTCCTCAATTTCCACGACCCGTACGAGGACTACTTCACCTGCGTTATCTGGGGCGATGACCGCCCCGAATTCCCTTTGCACCCAGAGGAATACTACCTCGATAAACGCATTCGCGTCAGAGGAGTCATAGAAACCTACGAAGGCTCCCCTGACATGATACTGCACGAGCCATCGCAAATACAGGTAGCCAATCCCGATGGAAGCTGGCCCGGATTCCCTAAGTACGATATCACTACCGCCCTTGTAACACACGTCATCGACGGCGACACGATCGAGATCAAGGGGGGCCAGGATGTCAGGTACATAGGAATCGACACACCTGAGACAGGGAATTCACACAGTTCAGGTGAATGCTTTGCCGAGGAGGCTACCGCCAAGAACCGGGAGTTCGTCGGCGGCAAGAGGGTCCGGCTAGTGAGAGGCCTCGAAAACAAGGATAAATATGGCCGTTTGCTTCGCTACATTTACGTCGATGAGATAATGTTCAACGCCGAGCTTGTACGTCTGGGATACGCCGAGGCTTATCCCTACCCACCGAATGTAAGGTACATGGAGATGTTCTCCGAACTCGAGCAAGAGGCAAAAGAGGAAGAACGGGGTTTGTGGGGCGAATGCCGCTGACTAACAATGCTCAGCAGCATCAAGGAAAGCCTCCCGCAGCTCGTGGTAGTCCTGTGTCACGATATACTGGGGAAACTCAGCAGCCACATTCTCAGGGGGACGGAACAATATGCCAGCGTTTGACTCCTTCAACATCGTTACATCATTATACGAATCCCCGCAGCTTATTACACGATAATTGAGATTGTGAAACACCTTGACTACCTGTCGCTTCCAGTCCCGTTTTCTCAGCACATAATCACTTACAAAACCATCCACATCAACCTGTAGATTATGACAGAGAACAATCGGATACCCCATCTGCCTCATAAAAGGCATGACGAATTCATAGAAGCTGTCGGTGATAAGGACTACCTGAAAGCGCTCGCGTAGCCAATCAAGAAATTGCCCAGCCCCTTCCAGGGGCTGCATTCTGGATATAACGTTCTGGATATCGCGCAATAAAAGATTGTTTTCCTTCAATATCCCGAGACGCCATTGCATGAGTTCATCATAATCGGGAACATCCCGCGTTGTAAGCTTCAACGCATCAATACCCGTATATTCGGCAAAGGCAATCCATATCTCCGGGATCAGTATTCCTTCCAGATCAAGACAGGCGATCTTCATGACTGAACAAGTCCACTATCCCGTTGTTATCCTGTTAACAGTTTATCACTCTACCAATAAATCCGCAGCGCTTAAGTCGCCAAACTGCTTGGCCAATTCCTGCTTCCTTATAGACTTTATGAGGCTATCATTTTGGAACGGAGACAGGAACATAGATTGAAGGGGCTATATGCCCCTTCAATCTATCCTTACCAGGAATTGATTTACGAGCCCTTTCCAAATTCCCTTTTACAAAGGATAAACGTCTCTTAAAACAAGAATAAGTCTACACCTTCGGACGTCGGACGGACATAGTAAAGCTCACTATCAAAGCAATCGCAGCGAGAACAATGCCTATGATAGGCAATACAGTTCCGCCAGGGGCACTGGGCCCCTGCGGACCTTCAGGACCTCGCTCACCTTTTTCGCCTTTCTCACCTGGCTCACCCTCCGGAATCCCGATGGTGAGCACACCAGACTCCGGGTCAAACTGCCGAGTAGCTTCAGACCCAGATTCCAAGCCCTTTACATCTATTTTCTCCACGCTAGTGCCTGGCTCACCCTCTGGTCCCTGCGGTCCTTCCGGCCCCTGTGGCCCCTGTTCACCCTGTGGTCCCTCAGGACCCTGTGGCCCCTGTTCACCCTGTGGCCCCTCAGGACCCTGTGGCCCCTGTTCACCCTGGGGTATACCAATGGTTAAGACACCAGTCGAGGCGTCAAAATCCGCAGTAGCACTCGCTCCCGGCTCCAGGGTCTCCACCTCCGCACTCTGAATCCCTGTACCGTCAGTCTGCGACGACTGTGTTGTATCACCGACATGAAGGTCTTTAGTTATAGTAGACCCCATCATACTCCATCTAGCAGTCTCTTCCGCCCCCTCACCATCAACCATAAAGCTTACTGTCTTCCCCTGATGACTCCCCCCAACTTGTAAATAATAATAACCACTCGATTTGCTGGTAGTCTCCGCCTCTTTCTCACCATCTATCCAAGCAGAGACAGCAACCCTTGAGGCCTGCTGCCCATCAATGTAAGCCGTACCCATGAAAACACATGGTGGTGGATTGTCAGCTAGAGCAGTACACGGCACAAGCAGCATCGCAATTGTAACCAGCGTAGCAACAAAAACATTTAGCTTCACTATTATCCCTCCTATCCTTTCTCATTTTTTAGGCTTAAAATTCAGTTCAATTCTATTCATAGGATCAAAACCCACGATCATTGTCACATGGCCCTAATTACGAATAAGATATTAACTACTACAACATCTACCCCTCCTCCCCCGTAATCTCAACCAGTTGATCAAGGGCTTCCTCCAAAGCATCTAGCTCCTCCCCATATGCAGCCCAATTCCCTTCCTGGAAGTACTCTTGCGCCTTCGAATAGTGCTCCTGGGCTTGCTTAGCCACTTCTTTCACCTCGGTTCCCACTGGTTCAGGTTCGGGGCCAGGCTCAGGAGAAGGCTCTTCCTCTTCCCCACCTTCATCAGCAGGTAAAGCAAAAAGCTCGTTTAACGATTCCTCAAGCGTAGGTCTCATAAACAGGTGATCACCGCTAGACACTATAACCCGCTTAAGCTCGGGCAAGCCTCCTCCCTCCGCTTGCAGGAAGATAGGCTCAACGTAAAGGTAAGAGTCCCCAACGGGTATCATGAGGAGATTACCGCGAATAACCTCCGAGCCCGACTGGTCCCAGAGCGTGAACTGACCTGAAATGTCCGTATCCTGGTCAATGCGGTTTTCGATTTGTCTTGGCCCGTAGATCAATTTGTCTTTGGGGAAATCGTAAACTAGAAGCTCTCCATAATTCTCGCCATCGCATCGCGCCCCCAACCAGGCAATGGCATTGTTCTTATTCTCCGGAGTAAAGGGTTGCATGAGCAGGAACTCTTCCTCGCTCTCACTGGGCAAGCGCATTATCACGTAATAAGGCTCCATGGGCTGTTCCTTGCCATAGCAAAACTCATTGGGGGTGGTCCACAGGTCTTCCTTGTTATAGAATACCCTGGCATCCTCCATATGATAAGTTCTGTACATCTCCGCCTGGATACTGAACAAACCCTGAGGATAACGCAGGTGAGAACGTAATGAATCAGGCATCTTCTCTATAGAGATGAACAGGTCCGGGAAAATACCTCTATATGTGTTGAGCACAGGATCATCGGGCTCAGTGACATAGAAGGTAACGGAGCCATTATAAGCGTCGACCACAACCTTAACACTATTACGAATGTAGTTAAACCCCTCTGAAGATGGTTCGGAATAAGGATACTTCTCCGCAGTCGTATAGGCATCCTGTATCCAGAAAAGCTTCCCATCATTCACAACAGGGTATGGGTCCTTATCGAGCTTCAGGAAAGGAGCCAGACGATGTATGCGATCCTGTATATTACGGTGGTATAGGACACGGCTCTCGGAGGTCAATTCTCCGCTTATGAGCATATTGAAATCACCGAGCTGCCAGGCATAGGCCAACCGCCTGACGAAAGAACCTAACCCGACACCGCCATCGCCCTCGTATTCCGAATAAACATTCTCATCGCCTTTAGGGTAATCAAACTCTGGCGCTTTGGTTTTGACTGCTACGGACATGTCCGTGTTTTCACCATAGTAAACCTGGGGCATATCCAGATCCAGGGCTCCTTGTGGTGGAATATCCCGCAAAAGGAACTCCGGCAGTCCTTCCGAATCAACCTCGCTTGCCTGGCTCATCACCAATCCATACCCATGTGTATACTGAAGGTGTTTGTTAACCCACGTTTGGGCCTTAGCAGTCAGACTCCCCGAAAATAATTCCCGCACCCCCAACATTACCTGTTGATATTCCCCGTCAATGGTGTATCGATCAACATCGATATCGCTAAAATCATAATACTGCCTGAGACTCTGTTTCTCCTCATAGGTATTCCTCAGAGGCCGATAATCCCAGAGCCTTATATTTTCTACAGTTGCTGTATTGTTTTGAATTGCCTCAGCAGTCACCTTATCCTCAATGTGAAATTCCTTTTCCTCAATATCATCCAGATTGAAAGCATCCCTGGTAAAATCGATATTATGTTCAATGTAAGGCTCTTCCTTGCTGAGTTCAGCCGGGTCCACCTGGAATCTCTGAATGATGGCGGGATAGGCACTGGCCACGATTATCGCGATCGCTAACCATCCCGCTAATCCATATGCCGCATATATAAATCCCTGTCTGAACATGTTAAAAATAATGAGAATCGCACAAATACCGGCGATTGCAATAAGGCCCTTTATCATAGGAAGTTGAGCATGCACATCCGTATAGCCGGCTCCAAACACCATTCCACGGGTAGAGAAAAACAGCTGCGGCATATCGAGGAAATAACTCCAGATAACGAATCCAATTACAACCACAGCCAGCAAGGAGAGGTGGGCTTTAGAGGCAGAAGGCACACCATCCCTCAAACCACGAAAGTCAAGGCGGTAGCCATAAAAGACGAGAACTCCAAAAAAGCAGATAATAGAAGCCCCGGTGAACCAGGCTTGAACAAAGGATTGAAAGGGAAGCGAGAACATGTAAAATCCCGCATCATTTCCCAGAATAGGGTCCGCTATGCCAAAGGATTCAGCGTTCAGGAAACGCAAGCCCGTCTCCCATCCCCCCATGGCCACAGCCCCGAAGATAAGGGCCAGGATAATCCCTGCAGCTAATGCCGCGATATGCCCATACCAATGCTCACCTAGAAGTACCATTCCCTCTATTTTTCTGGAGAGCCATCGAGCCAAAGCAATATTCCCGATAAACAGGGCAAAGAACACTATAGCCCCGATGAAGAAAAACGAAAGCTTGGATACAAGGATAGTCTTATATACACTACTATAGCCGAGATTACCAAACCAGAGCAGGTCAGTGTATATACCTTTCCCCACGGCAGCGAGAATAAAGAGAACAATCACGGCAACAGCGGCAATAATAGCCTTCTTGACTGCCGGACTTATCTCACCAAACGAGGGTTGCTGTCCCCTTCGACCTCTGCTTGAGAAAGTCATAAAGACCACCTTTCATCACTCATTGAATTCTTGTAAGCTCTTACACAGAGTTTTGCAAGCCCACATTTTCCCACTCGATGGGCTTTGAAACACCGCCTCCAGTACCTTATAGAGCAGTCTTCTATCACTATTATAAACGCCTCTATTACCCCAGGCAAGTGGCGCAATCCAGTATATCAGATACAATAATCCAGAAACACCTGAATAAGCCTCAGGCCAAGCCTGGCTTAGAGGACAATCCGCTCCAAGGTATAATAACACTTCGGGAAAACACTGTATGCGCAACACCTCATCCAGTGAAGCCGGAGACAGATAGTCAAATCCAACAATTAAACCAAAATTCGTCATACAAATCCCGTTGCTTATCAAGAAGTCAACAAAGGGGGAAGTTTCATGCCGAAGATATCAAATAAGCGTTCGCCAAATAATTGTAAGAAGTGATGCCGGGCGCAGAGATAAAAAAGAGAGCATAAAAAACAAAACAATACTCCCCCACAACGGTGATTACATACAGCCAGCGGTGGGATTCGAACCCACGACCTGCGGTTTACGAAACCGCTGCTCTTCCACTGAGCTACGCTGGCATTGAAGCTAAATCGCCATGTTTTGGCACTAAATATTCAAAAGTTGGCGTTAATTAGGCGTTGTTTTTTTGAGCTACCCGCCGGCAACACTTCATCCAGCAACGCCATAGCATCTGATTGCATCCCCTCAATGATGTGCGAATAGGTGTCCATCGTGAAGGCAACCGAGCTATGGCCTAGCGCCCCACTAATGACCTTTGGCTTTGCTCCACACAGTAGCATAAGGGAAGTGAAAGTGTACCTCAAGTCGTGAAAGCGAACATTATTCAGCCCTGCCTGAACTGCTATTCTGTGGAAGGTATGAGAAAGCACTCCAGGATCAAGGAGCTTGCCTTCCACATTAGCAAAAACAAGGTCGGCAAGGGAAGGCAACTTCCCAAGATGCAATAAAAGCGATTCCCTGCTTGCCTTGTATTCTCTTAAGAATAAAGCTAATTTAGGTGTCATTGCTACTCCTCTTCGACTATGGCCTGTTTTGGGTTCTTTGAACTGGCAAGCACCACCTCTCTTGTATAGTATCTGTGAAACAGATAAGGATTGCAAATCAAGGTCGATATCACGCCATCTTAAACCTAGCAGGTCAGCCTGGCGAAGCCCGGTGCTCAAAGCGGTACAGATAACGGGGTAGTAAAAGCTGTCCTGCGCGTTCTCCAACAGGACTTCAACTTCTTCAGGAGCGAGCGTTTTCATCTGTTTCTTTGTAGCTGAAAGTATATCCACCAGTTCACAGGGGTTCCTGCCTAGATAGCCTTGCCTCACAGCATGCTTCAAGGATTGTGATAATGCCCGGTGCTGGTGGTGGACTGACCATGCTGATGGTGTTTCGCAAGCCTTGCCATAATAGCCTTGAACTGCTTGCGGTGTGAGATGCTTTAATTGAAATTGTCCTAACGCCGGCGCTAGATGAGTCTCTATAATAGAATTGACTTTATCTCTTCAACCTCATTGTACCACGTATTCTGCACATATACAGGGAGATACTACCATTCTCCGATACTCCCTCAAGTATGATGCCAGCTTAGGCGCCATTGCCACAAGCCGGCTAGTACGGGATATTTTAGGTTCCGATCAGAGACTTGCGGGGCTGGAGAGTCTTGGAATTAAGGTAAGACAAAAGTGTGTAAGGTTGATATTAGGTGTTAAGTTTTGTTTCCGTTTATGCCTCGGGGAATCCTGGAATAGAGCTCTACCTCATCTTCAACACCATGGCTCGACTCACTCCGAGGGGGTGCCCAAGCTGCATGTGCTCTATCTCCTGCGCTTACAATTCAGATCTCATGCACCTAAATGGCCCTGCTTGCCACCCCAGTCTCGCTCCTGAGAAGAAGCTGGAGAATTGTTGTTTGTCCTTCATCAATCCTAGAACAGCGGGCTACCACCCAGTAGCAATCCCTGAACCAGGAAAACTAACACCATATAATAATCAATGTATCAGCTTCAGACAAGGGCTCAAGAGACAACAGGTAATTGCGAAATCCACAGAGATCTTGTAGAATTACCTTGGTAGCTATCAAACCAGGTGAAAGGAAGAGACCACATGAATAAAGCAAAAACAATATGGCTAAATGGCGAATTAATCCCGTGGGAGCAAGCTACAGTGCATATTCTGACTCATGCACTCCATTACGGAACCGCGGTGTTCGAAAGCATAAGATGTTACGAGACATCGGCGGGACCAGCACTATTCCGTACAAGAGAGCATATGCAAAGATTGCTCAACAGCGCCAAGATATATCAGATGAAAATCCCTTACTCACTTGATGAGCTATATGCAGCCGTCAAGCAAGTAGTAAACGTAAACGAGTTCAAGGAATGCTATGTACGGCCGATTGCCTTTTATGGGGCCAACGAGATGGGCGTGAATCCTCGCAACAATCCAGTCTATGTCTCGTGCATTGCCTGGGAGTGGGGAGCCTATCTTGGTGACAAGGGAATAGAAAAAGGCATTCGTTGCAAGATATCATCATGGCAGCGCTTGGATTCACGAATGCTCCCAGTGCTGGCCAAAGCGTCCGCCAACTACGCCAACTCAGTGCTGGCCAAGCTAGAGGCAGTGGATGCCGGCTTCGACGAAGCGATAATGCTCAACTCCAACGGCTGGTTGTGCGAGGGAAGCGGAGAGAACTTGTTCATCGTCAAGGACGGCACACTGCTTACCCCGCCACCGAGCGCCGGGGCTCTGGTCGGAATTACTATGAACTCAGTAATAGGCATCGCAAGGGATATGGGCATTCCTTTTGCCACCAGAGAGCTAACTCGCGAAGAATTGTTCCTGGCCGATGAGGCGTTCATGACCGGCACAGCAGCGGAGATCACTCCCATAAGGGAAGTAGATGGTAGGCCAATTGGCAACAATGGTCGCGGGGAGATAACAACCAGAATACAATCAAAGTTCTTCGATATAGTTAGAGGCAGAGACAAACAATACTACCACTGGCTAGATTTCCTTTAGAGCGCAAGCCTCACTGTGTAGTATAGAGCTTCTCTCTGAGAGCGGTAGCGACGTGCTTAGGCACGAAATGCTCAACGCATCCACCAAGCTCAGCTACTTCCTTTAGAAGGCTGGAGCTGACAAACTGGTACTGTGCATTGGTCATCATACACATTACCTCTATCTCAGGGGCCACTTTCTTATTCATCAACGCCATCTCGAACTCACCCTCAAAGTCACCACTCATCCGCAATCCACGCACAATTACCTTAGCATTGCATCTCTTGGCAAAATTAACAGTTAGATCAGCATATGCTTCGACTCTTACATTGGATATATGCCCTACCGCCTTCTTCATCAACTCTACCCTCTCCTCAGACGTAAAAAGAAGGTTCTTCCGGGGAATGGTGAAGACGCCAATAACGAGTTCCTCAAATACCTCCACAGCCCGCGAAACTATATCAATGTGCCCGTAGGTAACTGGATCGAAACTCCCAGGATAAAGAGCAATAGTCAATTCTCCCTCCTTGTAAACTGGAATATTGAAACACGTGTGTCGCCATGCCGAATAGTCCTAACAATCTGAAAATTCCCATATTCTCCCTCTGGAGTACACTTGGAGGGATGCTCTATCACAACCGTACTCTCCTCACTCACCAAATGCGAATTCACAAGCTCTCTCATCATCCTATCTCGATAAGGGTCCTCATATGGCGGGTCCAGTAAAATAAGACCGTACAAGCCCTCGAGAACATCAATAGCCCGTCCAGCATCCACACAATAAACCTGAGCTCTCTGCAGAAGCCCCGTAGCCCTTAAATTAGATTTGATAAACGCGCAGCATCTACGATCCTTCTCCACAAAGTCTACCTCTCCTCCACCCCGGCTTAAAGCCTCAATACCGAGTGCCCCCGTCCCGGCATACAGATCCAATATCCGAGACCAATCAACAACGAGGGAGCCCAAACTGGAAAAAATCGCCTCGCGGACTATCTCACTGGTCGGACGAATATGTGGTGTCTTCGGCCACTTTAAGGGATGCCCTTTAGACTCTCCGGCAATTACTCTCATTGTCTTCAAGATGGAGACAGATAGTATTGATATCCAGAAAGCACTTCAAGCCCGCTTTATACCGGGAGATCCAGCTTGTACTCCTTCAGGGTATCCCGTATCAGGACCATTGTTTTCTCATCGGGCATAGTAAGAGGAAGACGAGGTTTACCCACCTGAAATCCCACCTGATCAAGCGCATATTTGACCGGCATCGGATTGGCACCGGCAAAGAGGACATCAAATAAAGGAAGAAGCCCGCGATGGATCCTTCCAGCTTCTTCTATCCGCCCTTCAGCGACACTATTTATCATCCCTTTTATCTGCAGCCCAACCAAATGTGAAGCCACACTTATAACTCCATAACCACCCACAGACAGTACGGGCAGCGTGTCATGGTCGTTGCCACTGTAAACCAAAAAGTCCTCGTCAGCACCACTTATGATCCTGGCTATCTGATTGAAATTGCTGCTAGCTTCCTTTATCCCCACAATATTATCTATACGAGAGAGCCTGATAGCGGTGTCCGCCGACAGCCCGGCGACCGTGCGGCCCGGCACGTTGTACAGTATACAAGGCAAACGGGTGCTCTCGGCTACGGTTTTGAAGTGCTCATATAAACCTTCCTGAGTCGGCTTATTATAATATGGCACCACAAGCAGGCATGCATCAACTCCGATTTTCTCTGCTTGCTTGGTTGCCTCCAAAGCCTCCGTAGTGCTGTTACTGCCCGTCCCAGCCACCACGACACCTCGCTCACCTACCGCGGATTTCACCTCAGCAAACAAATGCTTCTCCTCATCACGAATAAGGGTAGGTGACTCCCCGGTAGTCCCCACAACCACTACACCATCGCTTCCCGAGTCCAGCAGAGCCAATGCCAGCTTCTTGGCCTGTTCGTAATTCACCTTACCGTCTTCATCAAACGGCGTGACCATAGCTGTGAGAAGGCGACCAAGCTTTGCCATGTAAACTCCCTTCCATTTGTATACTATATTAAATTCCTTTTCGTCAACTCCTCCGCGATCTGGACAGCATTAAGGGCAGCTCCCTTGCGCAGATTGTCGGATACGATCCACATTACCAATCCGTTAGGATGGGAAGCATCACTGCGTATGCGCCCAACGAAGACCTCATCCCTTCCCTCAGCGGATTGCGCCAGCGGGTAGAGGTTAATATCTAAATCATCAAACACCACAATCCCCCGCGAATTCTCCAGTATTCCGCGCGCCTCACCAGGATCCATGGGTTTGGTAAACTCCACATGTGCAGCCTCGCTATGACCCACGTGTACAGGAACTCGTGCACACGTCGCGGAGATCTTGAGACCATCAGCATGCATGATTTTCCGCGTTTCCTGCACCAGTTTCCACTCCTCTTTAGAATACCCGTTGTCCAGAAACACATCAACCTGCGGCAAAACATTAAAAGCGATCTGATGAGGATAAACGTGCGGTGTTACCATTTTCCCTTCCATCAACGCCGAGGCCTGATTGGCCAACTCCTCCATCGCCTCTTTCCCGCTGCCTGAGACAGCCTGATAAGTATCCACAACTATTCGCTTAATGAGATTGACTCTATGCAAAGGATAAAGTGCCACTACCATCTGGATTGTAGAACAGTTAGGATTAGCGATGATACCATGATGGTGATCCGCATCCTCAGGATTTATCTCTGGCACCACGAGTGGGACATCCTCCTCCATCCTGAAGGCAGAGCTGTTATCCACAACCACCGCCCCCGCTTTTACTGCCTCAGGAGCGAAGGTACGGCTTGCCCCGGCCCCGGCGGAAAAAAGTGCTAAATCGATACCGCCAAAGGACTCGCTGGTTGTCTCCTCAACCTCCCCCTCATCGTTCCCCACGAGGATTCTCTTCCCAGCCGAAGCACCGGATGCAAGGAGACGAAGAGAGGACATAGGGAAATTACGTTCCTTGAGTATCTTTACGAATTCCTGTCCCACAAGTCCCGTGGCACCAAGAATAGCTACTCTTACATCATGCATGTTACCCCCAGAACGCAATATCTTCCGCCCAGAGCTCATCCGAAGCGGATTCAAGCACGGAATACCTTATCACAATCCCATAAGCTTGTCCAGACCAACAACCAAACCCTTCAATTTCACTACTTCTTTTACAGCCAATACAATTCCAGGGCCATAACCTTCTCTATTGATCTGATCATGGCGAATACGAAGAGTCTGGCCAAGCGTTCCCAGAATCACTTCCTGGCTGGCTACGAACCCCGGCGAGCGCACGCTGTGTATGGCGATACCGCTGAGATCAGCCCCTCGTCCTCCAGGCAAGTTTTCCTTTTGTGACTCGGGGTGAATGAAGTCAGCTTCCCTGGCCCTGGCCATCTCTTTTGCGGTTGTCACTGCGGTTCCCGAAGGAGAATCCAGCTTCTTCTCATGGTGCATCTCCACTATCTCGGCATAGTCAAAAAACCTCGCAGCTATACGGGATAGGTACATCATCAGGACAGCTCCCAGTGAGAAATTGGGAGCCACAACGGCGCCGACATCGTGCTGACGTGACAGCCTGTCTATTTCATCAAAATCATCATCGGACATGCCAGTGGTACCTATGACTACATTCACCTTATTTTCAGTTGCAGTACGTATCGCGGGCATGACCACATCATGCTGTGTAAAATCCACCATCACATCAGGGGTGAAATTCTCAAGAAATGTTCCAATATTCGCAAAAAGGGGGATCTCGCCCGCACCATCCGGCACTTGAAGCGTATCCCGATCAGCTTTTATATCAACCGCTCCCGCGAGTTGCAGTTCGGGGGCGCCACAAACGGCATTTACGACCGCTTGCCCCATCCTCCCCAGAGCACCATGAACAACGACCTTTATCATCTACAAGACCTTTCTTTCATGCTGGCAAACCCTTCATCCGCCATTCACCAAAACAATACTCCCAAATAGCTTCTCTCTACAACACATAAGCGAATCCATTTAAAACCGTGAGGAAGCAATCTGTATGTCAGGAAAATAAAGATCACTACCTCACAAGGCGGACAGAGAATGCCAGTTCAGATAATGATTTAATGAACTGTATCAGGAAAACCTTCGCTTGCCCTCCGAAGACTTCCTGGAGGAGTCAGCTGAGCGGGCTGGTCTTTTACCACCCTTGAATTTACCGGAGGAGTGCCCTCCGCTATCACCCTCTTCGCCGGCTGTGCCCTCCGGCTTGTCGAACAAGGCCTTTCTGGAAAGCTTTATCTTCCCCTGAGGATCAAATCCAATCACCTTAACGGTAACCTCATCCCGCAAAGAAAGAACATCCTCGACACTCCGCACATGATAGTGTTCCAGTTCGCTGATGTGCACAAGTCCATCTCTACCAGGGAGTATCTCAACAAATGCACCAAAACTGGTAATAGAGTTTACCTTACCCGTATAAATCTCTCCAACTTGCGGGTCCTTGGTCAGGCCTTCTACGATACTCACCGCTTTCTGGCAAGATTCCTCATCAGGAGCACCGATCGTAACGGTCCCGGCAGAATCGACATCAATATTGGCACCGCTATCCTGAATAATAGACTTCACGACCCTGCCACCAGGGCCAATCACATCACGAACCTTCTCCTGAGGAATGGTTAACCTTGTCATCTTGGGGGCATATCGGCTGAGATGAGGTCTGCTGGCACTTATCGTTTCACCCATTCTCTGGAGAACGAAAAGCCGGGCATCCCGCGCCTGCTTGAGCCCGGTCTCAACAATATCATATGCTATGCCCTTCAGTTTCAAATCCATCTGCAATGCGGTAATCCCCTCAACGGTACCGGCCACCTTGAAGTCCATGTCCCCAAAGAAATCCTCCATGCCTTCTATGTCGGTAAGCACAGCATGTTTGCCATCCTCGCCGGTAATAAGGCCCATAGCGATTCCCGCCACAGGAGCTTTAATGGGTACACCTGCATCCATCAGGGAAAGGGTACTGCCACACACCGAAGCCATGGAAGTACTACCGTTAGAGCTCAAAACCTCAGAGACAAGCCGAATGGCATAAGGGAATACTTCCTTATCGGGAATAACAGGAAGCAGTGCCCGCTCTGCCAGAGCTCCGTGGCCAATCTCCCTGCGTCCCGTCCCTATCCTCTTCACTTCCCCAGTACTGAAGGGAGGAAAATTATAATGGTGCATATAACGCTTTGTCACCTCCGGACTCAGACTATCAAGGCTCTGTTCCTCTCTGGGAGAACCAAGTGTGGTTACCGTGAGAACCTGCGTTTCACCACGGGTAAAGAGCCCAGACCCATGAGTTCGCAGAAGCGTTCCTACCTCACATTCAATCGGGCGAATCTCCGTTAAGCCACGGCCACTGATGCGAGTCCCCTGTTCCAGGACAGCCTGTCTGAGGGTGCTTTTCATCCACCCATCCACTATCTCATCAACTTCCTGTTCGGTTCGCCCATCATCCTGTTGCTCCAGCAATTTAATCTTGGCAAGGTCCGTTTTCCTGTGACGTTCATCCCGGCTTATTCCAACAACCCCATCCGAGAAAACCTCTCTCAAAACAGTATCAGTCTCCGCCTGGAGCTTTTCATTAGGAGGGGAAGGCTCAAATTCCATCTTGGGTTTCCCATTTGCACTGATGAATGACTCCTGATCTTTGCAGATCCTCTCATTAATCGCCTGCCCGAATTTGATAGCTTCGAGCGCGGTCTTTTCACTTACTTCCTGAGCGCCGGCTTCAACCATGATAACCGCATCTTCCGTCCCTGCGACTACCAGGTCAAGCTCACTGTTTTCGAGTTGAGAGAAGGTAGGATTGGCCACAAACTCACCATCCACATATCCTACCCGAACCGCGCTAAGGGGCCCCGCAAAGGGGATTTGCGAAATCCCTAGCGCCGCTGATGCCCCAGCTATGGCCAACACACCAGGGTCATTCTCTTGATCAGCCGAGAGCACCGTCACTATGACCTGTAGTTCATTATGGAAACCCTTGGGGAACAAAGGACGTATAGGTCTATCGATAAGCCGTGCCGCGATCGTTGCATCTTGAGTAGGCCTTCCCTCTCTGCGGAAGAAGCTACCGGGTATCTTACCCGCCGCATACAACCTCTCCTCAAAATCCACTGTAAGCGGCAGGAAATCCGCTCCCTCTCTAGGCTTATCACTCACACAAGCAGTGACCAGAATTACCGTGTCGCCATAATGGACAGTAACCGCCCCAGCCGCTTGCCCTGCAAGCTTCCCTCCCTCAATAACAAGCTGCCGTCCACCGACCTCTGTTTCCAAAATATTATCTATATCCAACATATACAAAACCTTCTTTCAATCCTAAAACTATTTTTCTGCGAATACCGTATATTACCCACGCAGTTTGAGCTTATTTACCAGTTCCCTGTAATTCTCCGGATTATACCTTCTCAGGTACCTCATCAGGCGGCGCCTTCGCTCCACGAGGTTCATGAGTCCCCGCTGTGAATGATGATCATGCTTGTGTTGCCTCATGTGATTCGTCAATTCGCTTATCCTCTCGGTGAGGATACCGATTTGAACCTCCGGGGAACCCGTATCCTTCTCGTGAACCCTGGTTTTTTCCATGATAGACTGTTTCTGTTCCTTTTCTAACATTTTCACCCTCGTTAATTATTCACATATTTTCTTCCGAGCAATCGACAGCACTTCAGCCTACTTAAATTTAAGCGAATACCACACTGCTCTATGAACAAAATAAGTACACATTCACCTATTTAATTATAACTCTTTCAAAGATATAATTCTAACATAGCCAGTTCCCTGTGTAAATTGTAATAGGCTCATAGTGAGCCTAGACACCGGGCTAAGTATCCCGATTGACAGTTAGAATTACCAGGCATAGTACGGTGTCATTTCGACCTAAGGGAGAAATCCTTGTTCCAACGGAGGAAGGAACCTTAAGAGTTTGAGTGACAGAAGCCCCCTTGTGGCGCATCGCCCTGGTCTATTCACCACGCCATCATGAAAAGGCGGCATGCGAAATGCTACTCTACAATCCATCCGTTGATTTCTCAAGCATGAGTATTTATACTACAGGTAAGACCTGCTGATAAGGGGGGAATATATGGACTACAACAACCTTCTGGACCTCGTTAAGAACAGGCGAACCATACGCCGCTTCAAGTCAGACCCCATTCCCGATGAATACATGGATATGATTATCGAAGCGGCTCGCTGGGCTCCTTCCGGCTATAATTTACAGCCATGGGAATTCGTCATGATCAAAGATAAATCGTTAAGAGACAGCATTTTGCAGTGGATTCATGACTATCATAAGCTTATTATGAAAACGGAGAAGGCCCGGGAAGAATGGCAACAGGTCCCGAGTCACCCCGCCCGTGACCTAGAGATGGACTTTCGCAATGCGCCGGTCTTTATCCTTCTTCTCGGTGACACCCCAACACAGATAGGTCTACCTACATCAATGCGCTACGACGCCGAACGCAGGCAAACGATATATACATCCAGCCTGGCCAACGCCTACCTGTATATGAGCCTTGCCGTAGCTGAGGGAGAGAAATTCCTAAGGGATAGAAAGAAGATGGTACACCATGATTACTGTGGCAAGGAAGATTTCCACACCGATGAGGAGGTCAATGACTTCATCAAGAAAACCAGGATATGGACCATCACTCAACACAGGCGAGGAATAGATAAAGGAATAACGGGTGAGTGAAGGGATTTGAACCCTTGATCTCCAGGGCCACAACCTGGCGCCTTAACCGCTAGGCCACACTCACCATAAGGTTGGAGACTCCTAGCTTTTCACCAGGAAGCATCGCACAACTCCCTACAACAACTATTATAGTTAACGCAGGTATCGATCGTCAAGGCGATGAATAGCCTTGCTCTTCTCGGTCCCTTCAATTCTTGCCCGCGACACCGCCTTCCTCAAAAGCTCAATGCTTTTATCATACGTCTGGCGGTCAACAGGGTACGGATACCCATCCTTACCTCCGTGCGCAAAACTGAACCTGGCAGGGTCGATAAAGCTGGGCGGAACTCCGTGGATAAGCTCGGAAAGCAACGATAGGGCACGGATGGTCTTGGGGCCTAACCCACCATCCTGCTATCGTACTCCAGAGAAGAAGCCCCATCTCTGACCAGATGCGCAAAAGATTGTATCTCTTTTGGCGTTTGCCTTGAAGTATTGCCCTTCCCACCTGCAACAAATATACCCAGTTGCCGCTGGATATCGCGAACGCCCTCTTTCAGCGCGCCGCACACCGTAGTAGTTAATCCGCTCGAATTCCAATCAAATCCCAGAGCACAGCCGAAGGCCTGAAACCAGAAGGGATCGGGCATCTTGCGCAACATCTCATCAGGGCCATATTCTTCCACGATGACTATGCTCACCTCACGCGCGAGTTTCCTCATTCGCTCGAAAAGCCACCGTGGAGCTTTGCCCCCGTGCAGGGGAAGATATGCTACGCCGGTCCTGTTGTAAGTCATCGATCCCTGTAGAGTGGGGATTTATTCCCCACTTTTCCCTTCGTGTCGGATTGTGGCAATCCGCCCATGATCAACCCCGCCGTCAACAATCAGAGTCCTTCCTCCGACGATTCCGTCCCGGATTGTTGTTCCTCCTGCTGCTCAGCAGCGCGATCGCGCAGCCATCTATGAATCTCATCCAAGGCCGGCGGAGATACGCTAAACACTTCGATGTCCCGAGGGAATTGGAGAGTGTGCCCTGCTCGAATAAAAAGGAGACCGGCCTCACCCTCTTGAAGTGTCTCGTCCACCCATTTGGCCATATGCTCATACCTCTTCTTTGAGGCTTCGTTATAGAACTGGGCAACCGTGTTAGATACTTTCTGACTTATGAAACCGGAGAGCATGAATCTCTCCCAGTCCATAAGCTCATCGGCCAGTTCCTTGTCATCCACTGCTTCCAGCACCGCGTCCTGATCACACTTCTCATTGGCGATCTGATAAGAGCTGGGGTTCAGCTGCTCTATGATTTTCAATCCTTCTTCACCAGGCTCAGATATCGCTTCATGGTAAATTCTTTTGACCATGCCTGCCGTGGCCTCAAGCCTGGATATCTGCTGACTGGCCTGCATCCAGTACGTGCTCAATTTGCTGAGGTATTCCGCCGGAGCCTCTTGCCCCGCAAATAGTAAGGGAACAACATAGATCTTCCTTTTACCCTGGAACTTCTCTGCCTCAGGCTTCGTTATTCTGCCAAGTTCTTCTCCCATATCAATCCCCCTTCTATCGTACCATTGATTTATCATTTTCCCAGTTTAAATTTTACGATAAATGGGATCTCTTTTCCAACACCAAGCTGCCCATCCATCAACGAAGCAGGGTTTCCATGTCGGTCTCTATCAGTTAAAATAATAGGCAGTCAGCTATTAGAGCTTACAGAAACCAGTGCACGAGAGACTGGAGTACGAAGCAACCCAGGAGGTAGAGATGCAGGAATTTCGCACGGAGGACCTACGCAATGTAATCTTACTCTCGCACACGGGTGCAGGCAAAACTTCGCTGGCCGAGGCCATGATGTATAATGCGGGAATTATACAACGCATAGGCAAGGTGGATGATGGAAACACCGCCTCTGACTCTGAGCCGGAGGAGATAAAGAGGAAGAGTAGTATCAGCACAGCTCTGGTTCCCTTGGAATGGAACAAAACCAAGATCAATTTGCTCGACGTTCCCGGATATTTCGACTTTATCGGTGAAGTAAAGGCAGCGCTCAGAGTAGCTGATGCCGCTGTAATCGTCGTTGATGCCTCGGCAGGAATTCAAGTGGGAACGGAGATTATGTGGGACTACGCCAATGAGATGCAACTCCCTCGCATAATCTTCGTTAACAGGATCGATCGTGAGAACGCTGATTTCCAAAAGACCCTTGAACAGATTCAGGAGAAGTTCGGCAGGGATTGTTTGCCTCTCCAGCTTCCAATCGGGGAGAGGGATAATTTTCAGGGAGTCTACGATCTTATCTCCGGGAAAGCGGAAGGTGACGCAAAGGAGGACTCTATCTCGGGAGACATAGAGGCATCCAGGGATAAATTGGTGGAAGGCATCGCGGAGATAAATGAGGATCTGACCACCAAGTATCTCGAGGGCGAGGAGATAAGCGAGGCCGAGATCTACAGTACGCTGCGTGCAGGAGGCCTGCAAAATAAGCTAATACCCGTAATGGTAGGCTCATCTTTAAATAACCAGGGCATTCCCCAGCTAATGAGTGCCATATGTGAATACCTGCCTTCTCCCAAAGACAGAGGTAGTACACAGGTGCAAAAAGACGGCACCCAAGAGGCCCTTGAACCGGACGAGAACGCCTCCCTTTCCGCGCTTGTTTTTAAAACCAGCACTGATCCTTATGTAGGGAGAATGAATTACCTTCGCGTCTTCAGCGGCGTGCTAAACAGCGATTCCAGCGTCTGGAATATCTCCAAACGCAAACCCGAGCGCATCGCCCAGCTTTTTGTAAAGCAAGGTAAGTCCCAGGAATCAATCTCTCGCCTCGTTGCTGGGGATATAGGATTGGTGTCCAAGCTGACGGATACCGTAACCGGGGATACGCTGTCCAGCGAGAACCATCCTGTTTCCTTCACTCCCATAGATTTCCCCGATCCCGGCCTCAGTCTCGCCGTACACCCGAAAACCAAAGCGGACTTCGACAAGCTCGGGACGGCATTGAGTAAAATAAGAGAAGAGGACCCGTCGCTCTCCATGCGAAAAGATTCCGACACCGGCGAGACGATCCTCTCCGGCTACGGCGAAGCCCAAATGGAAGTGGTCGCTGATAAGATTAAGCGCAAGTTCAATGTGGAGCCCGAGCTTGCAACCCCGAAGGTGCCTTATAAAGAGACTATCTCCACCTCAACAAAAGCGGAATACAGACACAAAAAGCAGTCCGGAGGACATGGCCAGTACGGACATGTACTTATCCAGCTTGATCCTTTACCCAGAGGGCAAAACTACGAATTTGTGGATGGCATCGTTGGCGGGGTTATACCGAAGAGATTTATCCCCGCCGTTGAGAAGGGCGTGGTAGAGGCTCTCAGTGAGGGAGTGTTAGCGGGCTATCCTGTCGTGGGTGTGAAAGTCACGCTCTACGATGGGAGTTATCACTCCGTCGATTCCTCGGATGAAGCCTTCAAAATGGCCGGGTCACATGCCTTCCGTAAAGGAGTATCCGAAGCAAAGCCGGTGATCCTAGAGCCCGTGATGAACGTCAGGGTCACGGTACCTGAAACGCTCACAGGAGATGTAGCAGGGGACCTTAACGGGAAAAGGGCCAGGATCTCGGGTATGAATCCTGAGGGTGGTATTAATATTATCGATGCACAAGTGCCCTACTCGGGAATGATGCGCTACAGTGTGGACCTGAGATCGATGGCCCAGGGCCGTGGCACGTACAAAATGGAGTTCAGTCACTACGAGGAAGCACCTGCCCACATGACGCAGAAAATCGCCGAAGAGGCCAAAAAGAGCAAGGAATAGGTCCCCAGCGTTTCAAATTCGTGGTATTCAAAAGGCCGAATCCGCCGCAGGCGGATTCGGCCTTTTCCATTCATTATCCGACCAAGGACAGGAATACCCCAGCCGCCGTGGCAGTGCCGATAACCCCCGCGATATTGGGCCCCATTGCATGCATTAGCAGGAAGTTGCGAGGATTCGCCTTCTGCCCTTCCATCTGAACCACCCGGGCAGCCATCGGTACCGCTGAGACACCTGCAGCGCCTATCATCGGGTTGATTTGCTCCTTGGACACCTTATTCATCAACTTGGCTATCAGTATGCCAAATGCCGTCGCACTGGCAAAAGCAATAAGCCCCAGAATGAAAATCATGATCGAGTCTAACCTCAGGAAATGATTGGCGGTCATTATCCCGCCAACGGACATTCCCAGCAATATGGTCAAAACATCCATGAACGACTCGCCCGCAGTCTTGGCCAGCCTGTCGGTGACACCGCAGACAAGAAGGAGATTGCCCAGCATAAAGGAGCCGATAAGGGGGGCCGACTCAGGCACAAGCAGTATAATGATGATTGCGCCTATGAAGGGGAAAAGTATCTTTTCCTTGGTCGAGACCTCCCGCATAACCGGTTTCATGTAGATTGCACGCTCCTTTTTGCTACACAGCGCCCTTATTACCGGAGGCTGAATAATGGGCACCATTGCCATGTAAGTATAGGCCGATACAGCGGTAGCACCCAGAAGATGAGGTGCCATCTTATTCGTAAGGAATACCGTAGTGGGGCCATCAGCCCCACCGATTATGCCAATGGAGCATGCCTCCTTTATGCCAAAGTCTACCCCGGGAATCCATCCTGCCCCCACGAGTACGGCCAGGAACATAACGAAATAAACCCCGAACTGCCCTCCGGCTCCAAGGATAAGCGTCTTGGGATTGGAGATTAATGGCCCGAAGTCAGTTAACGCCCCCAGTCCCAAGAAGATCAGAGGGGGTATGAGCTCCCACATAATTCCATACTGGAAAATACGGGAAAGGAGACCAGTAGAATAGCCCCCGCTCACGAGTATCGACACATCCTCAAGCGTTGCCATTTTGTCATGCGCATAGACTCTGTCACCCGCTTCAAACCGCATGTCTTCCTGACTAAGCTCTCCATTCGCTCCGGCAACTACCTCCTCTATTGTGCCATCGGTGCACTGTTTTATACGAAACAGGACGGTATCTTTCTTAACCTCAATGGTTTCCCCCTCCTCCACTGAGATAACCTGTGTAACCTCGCCGGTAATAGGAGCCTCTATATCGAGGCTAGCGCTCATAAGCCCCGGGAACAGATTAACTATAATAACGCTGAAGCCAATAGGAACCAGCAGAAGGGGCTCCCATTTCTTGGCTATGCCCAGATACGTAAGGGCTATGCCAATGAGTACCATAACTGCACTACCCCAATAAAGCTCGCTAAAGCCCGAGAAAAATAAGCTCCCCAATTGAGCCCCCCTTATCTGAATGTTCTCTTATTTAGATTGATCTTTAGATTGACCGCGCCTTTCAATCCTCTGAACCGCTGCACCTGCACCCCACATGACAAGAGCCAGTATAATCAGGATCAGGAACACCATACCAAACCCAATTCCAGCTATTTCGCCAGCCTCTCCTAGCATTTCCATTTACCTCCTTGATTTTTTGTCGAGACCCCATCCACGGCAGATTCTATCTCAATCGCCCTCTTATGTCCAGCGAGATCAGTAAGTGCTTCTACATTAGCACCGGGGAAAAAGTCCCTGGCAAAATCGACCACGGCTTTCTCCCTGTAGGGACTGATTTCCAAAAGGATTACCCCACCTGGATTCAGCTTATCTTTTGCTTGAGCAATGAGTTCCCTCGTGTGGTGAAGTCCATCGGGCCCGCCGTTAAGGCTGAGCCATGGCTCAAACAAGCGAATGTCATCGCTGAGCGAAGCGAACTCGGAATCGCTTACATAGGGCAAATTCGCCACTATAAGATCAACAGGATGATCAAGGGGCTCCAGCAGATTGCCTTCCTTGAGATGCACTCTGCCTGATACTCCATGACGACGGCAGTTATTCACAGCGACTTCCAGTGCAGAAGAGGAAATATCCGTGGCATATACGGTGAGGGACGGCATGGTTACCGCCATCGCCACAGCGATAGCACCGCAACCGGTGCCGATATCGGCGGCGGAATGCAAGGAATGCCGACCATTCCTTGTCAGTTCCAGTGCCCGTTCAACCATGAGTTCGGTTTCCGGGCGAGGGATAAGAGTATCAGGGGTAACCAGAAAGTCAAGTCCGAAGAACTCCCTATGACCTGTGATGTATGCTAGAGGCTCACGCTGCATACGGCGAAGAACCAGTTGAGCCAGATCACGTTGCTGTTTCAGGGAAACTGCATCCGCTAGGTTGAGATAAAGTTGCTCCCGCGTGAGGCCAAGCAGGTGACGTAATAATACATCGGCTTCCAGACGGGGCTCCTCAATACCGATCGATCGAAGGGCTTCCGCAGTTTTTTGAAACGCTTCCTCTACGCTTGCCTCACTCCCCGACGACTGATAAACTCCTGTTTCCATTATTCCAAAGGTTGATCCGCAGCCACGGCGTCGATCAGGCCATCCAGCCCCCCTTCCAATATCTCATTGAGATTGTGGGAAGTCACCCCGGCTCGGTGGTCGGTCACCCGCGATTGCGGAAAGTTATACGTTCGTATTTTCTCCGAGCGATCCCCCGTACCAACCTGGGATCGACGGTCTTTGCTCACTTCTTGATGCTGCCTCAGTCGCTCCCTATCATACAGGCGAGCCTTGAGAACAGACAGGGCCTTCGTCTTGTTCTTATACTGCGACCGCTCATCCTGGCAGCTCACTACCATGCCGGTGGACAGATGGGTGATGCGAACGGCGCTGTCCGTCATATTTACGTACTGTCCGCCTGCGCCACTTGCCCTGAAGGTGTCGATACGAAGATCGTCATTGTCAATACTCACATCTACATCATCGGCCTTAGGCAACACAGCCACGGTAGCAGTCGATGTATGAATCCTGCCCCCTGACTCTGTTGTCGGCACTCGTTGAATCCTGTGGACGCCTCGCTCGTACTTTAGCCTGCTGTAGGCTCCTTTGCCTTTTATCTCAAAAATAACCTCCTTGAATCCGCCGATTCCCGTTTCATTTGTGTTCGCAATTTCCACCTGCCATCCCTTGTCCTGCGCATACCGGCTGTACATGCGGAAGAGATCCCTTGCAAAAAGCGCTGCTTCCTCACCCCCCGCCCCAGCGCGGATCTCAACAAACACATCCTTCTCATCGGCAGGGTCCTTTGATTTCAAAGCCAGCTTAAGCTCAGACAGCAGCTTCTCTCTGCGTTCCTCAAGTTCACTGACTTCTTCCTTGACCATGTCCAGCATTTCGTCATCAAGACCATCGTTCTGCATGGACCTAGCTTCCTCCAAGTCTCTCTCCACGGCCTTGTATTCCTGATACTTCTGAGCGGCTTCTTTTATAGACGCCTGCTCTTGGGCGAGATACTGCACTTGCCCCCGATTGGACACAATGTCCTCCCGCCCCAGAAGGGAATTGATCTCATCATATCTTTTTTCGAGCGATTCTAACCGAGAGAATATGTTTTCCATTTTGTTCTCGCTGGTTTATTATAACCCTCAAAGCTGCACCTTTTCAATTTCCCAGCGGTTAAGATTTGCACTTCACCCGAATCAAAAGCTATAATATTCAGGTTTGGGGAAAGCGATGATGCAAGATTTGGACCGCATTCTGCCCAAGGTCACCAAACCCGCACGCTACACTGGTAAAGAGTGGAACAGGGTAAGGAAGGATTGGAGCGCCACCGATATACGTGTTGCGCTGGCATATCCTGACATATACGAGATCGGCATGTCCAACCTAGGACTGGCAATTCTCTACGATATATTGAATAGCCAGACCGACGTGCTCGCTGAAAGAGTTTACGCTCCATGGACCGACATGGACGAGCAAATGCGCCAGGCCGATCTCCCTTTGTTCAGTCTGGAATCAAAAAGGCCTCTCAAGGATTTCGACATCCTTGGCTTTTCCCTGGATTATGAACTCACCTACACTAATGTACTGAATATGCTAGACCTGGCCCATATACCAGTGCTCTCCGCTGAAAGGGATGGTTCATTCCCGCTGATAATCGCAGGGGGAAGCTGCGCCCTCAACCCGGAGCCGATGGCGGATTTCGTTGACCTGTTTGTACTCGGCGAAGGAGAAGAGGTGACTTTGGAACTTGTCGATGCGCTTCGCCGATGGAAAAGGGAAAGCTCAGGGACCAGGAGTGATCTGCTCAGGGAGTTGGGGCAAATCCCCGGCATCTATGTTCCCGCCTTCTACAGCGCAAACTACACGCAGGACGGCCAATTTGCTTCAATTCTACCTGAAACACCTGAGACAAGGACCACGATACAACGACGGATCGTTCCGAAGCTACCCCCATCTACAACCCGGCTGGTAGTCCCCTTCATCGAGGTTATCCATGACCGGGGAGCAGTGGAAATCCAGCGAGGCTGCACAAGGGGCTGCCGCTTCTGCCAGGCAGGAATCATCTATCGTCCCGTAAGGGAAAGGCCACCGGAGGAAGTGGTCAGTGCAGTCGATGAAATCCTGGCAAACTGTGGCTATGAAGAAGTCTCTCTTCTTTCTCTAAGCACTGCCGACTACTCCAACATAGGAGAGCTGGTCGATTCTTTGTCCAACCGATACAAGGGAATGCCGCTAAATATCTCCCTGCCTAGTCTCCGGCCGGGCAAATTCTCGGTGGAACTCGTCAACTCCATCCAGGATCAGCGCAAGAGGAATCTGACATTTGCACCAGAGGCGGGAACCAGACGCCTTCGGAAAGTAATCAACAAGGACATCGACGAGGATAAGCTTTTTCAGGCCATTGAGCTAGCGATGAATAAGGGCTGGCGCAACTTCAAGCTGTACTTCATGATTGGATTACCAACGGAGACTGAGGAGGATGTGCAGGGAATAGTGGATCTGGTACACAGGGCAAGCCAGATCAAGGGAAACAATGGAGGCAGACCGAACATCCGGGTGAACGTTTCCACTTTCATTCCCAAAGCACACACACCCTTTCAATGGGCATCCCAGGAATCAGAGGAAGTGTTAAACTCCAAGCACCGGATTCTCAAGCGAGGGCTCAGGAAGGGAAAGGTGGGCTTATCCTGGCATGACCCGGAGACAAGCTTACTGGAAGCGGTAATGTCACGAGGGGATCGGCGTTTGGGAAAGGTAATTTACCATGCATGGCAACTCGGCTGTGTCTTCGATGCATGGAGCGAGATTTTTGATTATCAGAGATGGTTAAAGGCCTTCGAAGAGTGTGACATCGATCCGGCATACTATGTACGAGAGCGCCCTCTCGATGAAACGCTTCCGTGGGAGCACATTGATTCAGGAGTAAAAACTGACTTCCTCAAGAATGAATATGAGAAGGCCATGAGAGGAGAAGTAACCCCCGACTGTCGCTACGGGCCTTGCAATAGTTGTGGGCTGGAACGTTGGGGAGTAGAGTGTTGGGGAAAGTAACTAGCCTGTCGCCCTCTCCAATCCATGCCTCCACGCATCGGTCAACTCGCTTACCGGAAGGGCGATAATCCCTTCAACAACGAAACGGTTCCCGCCAGCTACGCCAAGCCTGTGCACCTGTATTTTACGCTGGGCCGCAATTTCCTCAAGCTTGCCCAGGTTTTCCGGCGCCACAGAGACCACTACCCTCGACTGCCCCTCACCGAACAATGTTACGTCAAGTCGCCCGGCGCCCTCCCATTTCCCTTGAAATCCGATGTTCCCGGAAATACACGATTCAGCAAGGGCTACCGTCAGCCCGCCGTCGGAACAATCATGTGCGGATTTCAACAGACCTTCCCCCCCTGCGGAGAGGAGACACCCCTGAAGCGACTTCTCACGTTCCAGGTCTATCGAGGGTCTACCAGCGACCTTGTCATGTACACATTCCAGATATTCACTTCCACTCAACTCCTCCGCTCCCTTGCCCCTCTGATCCTCCTCTCCTCTGCCATCCAAAACCACCACCACATCACCATCGCCCTTGAAAGACATATCACAGCGCTTCTCGATGTCATCAATAAGTCCGGCCATTCCCACAATAGGAGTGGGGTAGATGGAACGGCTCCCCCTCTCGTTATAAAGACTGACATTCCCGCTAATGACCGGAATCCCAAACACCCGACACGCCTCAGCCATCCCTTTAATACACCCTTCAAGCTGCCAGTAGACCTCAAGCTTCTCCGGATCGCCGAAGTTAAGGCAATCGGTGATGGCCAGGGGTTTTGCCCCCGAACAGGCAAGGTTGCGAGCCGCTTCAGCCACAGTGATGGCGCCACCCGCATACGGCTCCAGATAACAATATCGACCATCCCCGTCGTTGGTAAGGACAATGCCCTTGGGAGTCCCTTTGAGTCGCAGCACCGCCGCATCGCTCCCCGGCGGTACCACTGTGTTGATCTGGACCTGATGGTCATACTGACGATAGACCCATTCCTTACTGGCGATATTCGGCGAGGAAAGCAATTTCAGCAGAACCGACGAGGCCTCCTCGCGGCGCAAATCAGGCAAAGATTCCAGATCAAAACCCTGTAATTCGTCAAGCCAGGCGGGCTTAATCCCTTGCAAACGGTATAGCGGAGGATCGGTGAGGAACTCGATCGGTGCTTCAGCAACTACCTGAGAACCTTCCATAATGCGGGCAATTCTGTCATCCGTTACCCGGCCGATAATATCCGACCGCAAGTCATATTGATCAAAAACGGATTTGACCTTATCCTCATAACCTTCTTTCACCACAACCAGCATGCGCTCCTGCGATTCGGAGAGCATGATCTCATATGGATTCATACCCTCTGCACGACGAGGCACTTTCAGCACATCTATTTCCACCCCGCTGCCACTCCGGGAGGCACTTTCCACCGCCGAACTGGTCAATCCCGCCGCACCCAGATCCTGCATCCCCACAATCCAGTCGGTGTCCTTCAATTCCAGGCAGGCCTCGATTAACAATTTCTCCAGGAAGGGATTCCCGACCTGCACGGTGGAGCGCAGCTCACGCTCATCCTCAAACACCCTTGAGGCCAATCCTGAAGCCCCGTGGAGTCCATCCCGACCCGTATCAGCGCCGACCAGCATCAACAGGTTCCCCGCTCCCCCTGTTTGGGCCTTCACCAGCTTCGGCGTCTCGAGCAGGCCCACACACATGGCATTGACCAGAGGATTCCCCGAATAGCTTTCAGAGAAGTATATCTCGCCTCCGATGTCCGGAATGCCCAGGCAATTGCCGTATCCCGCAATTCCACCCACCACCCCACTAAAAAGGTAGCGATTGCGCGGCTCGCTCAACGGTCCGAACCTGAGAGAATTCATAAGGGCGATAGGCCGGGCTCCCATGGTGAAGATATCCCGTACGATTCCCCCCACCCCCGTCGCCGCCCCCTCATACGGCTCAACGGCCGAGGGATGGTTATGGGACTCCATCTTCATCACCAGCGCAAGTCCATCGCCGAGATTAACAGCACCGGCGTTCTCCTCGCCGATCTCGGTGAGCACGCCCTCACCCTTTGTGGGGAAGAGCTTGAACAGGGGCTTGGAATGCTGATAGCCACAATGCTCGCTCCACAATGATCCGAACATTCCCAGTTCAACGATAGTAGGCTCCCGCCCCAGGCGTTCGACGATGAGTTGATATTCCTCTTCCGAAAGGGCAACGTCGTCTAATTGCTGTTTAGTGATAGCCATCACAACTCCTCATCTATAATATCCCAAAAACCACTCACATTTGCAAAGGTTAACCCCATTGTCCGTTGCCAACGCTGGGAATATAATGAAACGAGAGAATAAAGCAATGGCGACGAAAACGAAGATGAAGAAAATCGGCGTCCTGACCAGCGGTGGCGACGCGCCGGGCATGAATGCCTGCATCAGAGCGATTGTGAGAAGTGCTAGCTCTAAACGGGTAGAGATTGTGGGGATAAGGCGCGGCTACTGGGGACTCATTAATAAGGACATGATCCCGCTTGGAGAAATGAGGGTTAGCGGCATCCTTCAAAGAGGAGGCACGTTCCTGGACAGCGAGCGATGCGAGGATATAAAGACCTCAGAGGGCATCGAAAAATCCATAGATGTTCTTAAATCATCAGGAATCGATGATCTCATTGTCATCGGCGGCGATGGCGCTTTTCGTGCCGCAACAAAGCTTGCCGAGACCGGGGGTGTCAAGGTTATTGGGATACCGGCGACAATAGACAATGACGTATACGGAACGGACTTTTCCATCGGATTTGACACAGCCGTGAATACCGCTCTTCAAGCAATAGACAGAATTCGCGATAGCGCTGAATCTTTGCAGATGCTGTTCTTCGTCGAGGTTATGGGACGGAGCCGAGGATTCATTGCCTTGGCGGTAGGAATAGCAGGAGGAGCCAACGAGATCCTGATTCCCGAAACGGAAACCAACATAGGAGCATTGAGCCAAAGGTTGGAAAAAAGGTTGAGTAAAGGATTGAAAAGCGCTCTGGTAGTGGTAGCCGAGGGGGAAACCCCTGATGGTGCCCGATCCATAGCCGAGAAGGTCGGAAAGAAAGTCAACATAGAATATCGCTGCGTATCGCTTGGACACGTCCAGCGAGGAGGTGCCCCAACAGCCAAAGATAGGATTCTGGCCAGCGAGCTGGGAGTAGCAGCCGTTTATGAACTACTGGAAGGACAACACGGGGTTATGGTAGGAGAGTCCGGCTCAACACCGACATGCACCCCTCTCAAGGACACCTGGGGGAAGAGAAAAGAATTGGACCCCCATCTGCTGGAAATGCTTCACACGCTAGCAGTCTAGACGGCGACTGAACGCTTAAGAAATATATGAGCACTCCAAACGCCCCACAACTTGTGATCTGGCTGCTCACTGCCAGATGTACCCAGTCTTGTCTCCACTGCTACGCATCCAGATTCCCAAAACAGGGCAATTTGGACGAGAAACGTAGTTTCGACTTGCTAAACGAGATGGCTGCATTCGGCGTAAACCATGTTGGTTTCTCAGGTGGCAGCATCTTTCTCAGGGATGACTCACTGAGGCTGATTGAACACGCATACCGCTCAGGAATAACCACCAGCATAGTGACAAGCGGCCTCGATATCACTGATGAGATAGCTGAGCAGCTCGCAAACTGTGGGACATTCCTCTTTCTGAGCATCGACGGCCCAAATAGGAAAACTTACGAGAGGCTTCGCGGTTCCGGGAGCTGGGACTATGTTACCGGTGCGGTTGAAAAACTGCGCAAGTTTTCGGTAGGCTTTGCCACTGTGATGGCACTCAATAAGCTGAACTGGACCGAAGCACCCGATTGTCTTTCCCTGGCTAAAGACCTGGGAGCCACGGCGGGATGTTTTATTCCCGTCATGCCTGCAGGAAGGGCGAGCATGGACCTGATCCTTCAACCTGAGGAATTGATGTCTACGCTTCAGAAGATAGACAAGAAGGCGGAGGAATTGCAATTCCCCGTTTCTTTATGGTGCATGCCGTTCGCAGGACTCGTGGTTCAGTCCAACTTCGTCCACTATGACTTCTGCCGCACTTATGACGAGATGGACCTCGATCCACAAGGCAACGTGCTCCTCTGCGATGTGCTCGACACCAGACCCTCAAGCGTTGGGAATAAACCCCTTTCTCAGGCCTGGGAAGAGCAGCAGGAAAGCCAGATTGTAAAGTCTGTTATCGAACCGGAGCTTGCCTCTCCCTGCCTGGATTGTCCCTTCAGGGACAAATGTCGAGGAGGGTGCTTCGCGAGAGCCCAACTGATGTCAGGAAACATCCATGCCCCTGACCCGTTGTGTCCCAAAGTCGCCGGCTTGATTTAGGTGGCTATCCCGGTATCAGCATGCCTGCTCCGAAGACGTCATCCCGCCCTCCGATGCGGAATCCAGTATCAGAGACTCGCAGGAGATTCTGAATTAAATTCAGAATGACATGACCAGGCAAGGATAAATGAGCTACCCGGAACTCTACCAGAGCAGCGAGATAAAAAACAGGGTCAGGGAAGCCAGATCCCTGCTGGAATCATGCCGGGTCTGTCCACGTGAATGCAGCGTCAACCGCCTTAATAATGAGAAGGGAACATGCCAGACCGGGGCACAGGCAATGGTATCGAGCTTCGGGGCTCATTTCGGCGAGGAAAAGCCGCTGGTCAGCAAGCACGGCTCGGGCACGATTTTCTTCACCAATTGCAACCTGCAATGCGTCTACTGCCAGAACTATGAGATAAGCCAGCTAGGCCAGGGCGAAAAGGTAAGCAGGGAAAATCTAGCTCAAATGATGCTCTCCCTCCAAAATCAGGGTTGTCACAATATAAACCTCGTCTCACCGACTCACGTAGTCCCTCAAATCCTAGAGGCACTGGAAATAGCGGTGCAGTTGGGACTGCATATTCCGCTGGTATATAATAGCGGCGGATACGATTCCCTGGAAATCCTGGCAATACTCGACGGGATTATCGATATCTATATGCCAGACATGAAATACAGCGACGAGAAAACAGCGAAGAAGCTCTCGGGGATCACGAACTACCCGGCGATAAACAGAGCTGCGGTCAAGGAAATGCACCGTCAGACAGGCGATCTGAAGATGGACGAGAACGGAGTAGCCCGGAAAGGTCTCCTGGTCCGCCATCTGGTCCTGCCCGACGGACTCGCAGGGACACCGGAAACCATAAGTTTCATCGCTGATGAAATTTCTACGAATACTTATGTTAATGTAATGGACCAGTACTATCCCTCTTACAGAGCCCGGGAGGTACCGAGTCTGACGCGTCGCATAACCAGGGAAGAATATCAGGAGGCACTAAGGCTGGCCCGCGAGGCCGGACTCCACAGGCTGGACAAAGTGCATCTTCCAATCCTATAATGAGGATAAACTATGAAATTTATCCACTGCGCTGACTTGCACATCGACAGCCCTTTCAAGGGCATCTCCGACGTGAACCCGGAGCTGAGGGAACTGCTGTATCAATCTACTTATCAATCATTCAATAACATCGTTGACCTGGCGATAAAGGAAGCCGTCGACTGTGTCGTGATAGCAGGAGATATATACGACAGCGCCAACAGAAGCGTTCAGGCGCAGTTGAAATTCAGGGACGCACTCAAGCGCCTCTCCGATGCAGGCATCGCCAGCTTCATCATCCACGGCAACCACGACCCGCTGGATAGCTGGTCGGCGACTCTAGAGTGGCCTGAAAACGCCTTCATCTTCCCCGGAGACAGGGTCGAGACAAAGCAGGTAGCCCGTAATGGTGAGGTCATTGCACATATCTCCGGGATCAGTTTCCCGAAAAGAGATGTATATGAGAACCTGGCACTGCGGTTTCACCGCCCGGAAGAGGCTGGTCTGAGTTTAGCGGAAAGAAATCTCCCGCACATCGGCCTCCTTCACGCAAACATAGGACACACGGGGCACGAGCCATATGCTCCCTGCACCGTTAACGACCTCGTTGGAAGAGGGATTCACTACTGGGCATTGGGGCATGTCCACGTGGCTTCGAAGTTGCGGGAAAGCGATCCGGTAATCGTGTACCCTGGGTGCTCCCAGAGCAGGCATCCAGGGGAAACTGGCGAGAAGGGCTGCTACCTGGTCACGCTCGAAGCAGGGTCAGATCCCGATATCCGATTTGTGCCCACCGACATCGTCCGTTACCAGTCAGATGCCGTGAATATCTCCGAATGCGCCAGCATCGACGATGTGATATCATCGATCAGCGCAAAATGCGAGGACATCTCCAAAAGCATGGACGGGCGTCATGCCGTAGTCCGAGCATCGCTCACTGGTAGGACAAACCTTGACGCCGAACTACGCAGAGGCAACACCGTGAACGAAATCACAGAACACATCAGAGAAGAGCTTGAAGGTCGAGACCCGGAGATATGGCTGGAGAAGCTGAGCCTCGACACCGCCGGGACGTATAATCTCGAATCCTTAAGACAAGGCGAGGATTTCATCGCTGATATCGTGGCCATCTACGATGAACTGGAGAGCGGGGAAGGCCCCATGTGGGAGGAACTGGAGAAACGGCTGGAGATGCTGTTCGCAAACTGGCAGGGGCAGAGGTATGTGGAATACCCCTCGAAGGAAGAAATGCTGGAGCTTATCCGGGAGGCCAGGAGTACAACACTGGACGAATTCTTAGAGAGTTGAGATGCAACTGAGCGAACTCCACATAGACGGATTCGGCGTTTTCGCCGACAAACACATTACCGGGTTTAGACCGGGCATCAATGTGATCTACGGCTCCAACGAGTTTGGGAAAACCACATTGCTCGCCTTCATCAGAAGAATGCTGTTTGGTTTCCCCCCTGGTAACGAAAAATCCAATCCCTATCCGTCACTCTCCGGTAACGCATACGGAGGACAGATGATATGCGAGGTGCAGAGTGGTGAGAGGATTACAGTAGCGAGGAGCACCGGCAGAAAAGGTGGTGAAGTAACGGTCACCACGGAGTCAGGTGAGGTCAAGGGATATGAGGAACTCGAACGCATACTCGGGCATACATCGAAGCGGTTCTATGAGAATGTATATGCGATCAGCCTCGACGAGCTTCAGCAAATCGAGACGCTTCAGGGAGAGGATGTCAAGCACCGAATCTACGGGGCGGGGCTTGGGCTGGGGAATGTATCCTTAACAGAGATCAAAAAAGAATTCTCCGACCAGTCTGACAAACTGTATAAAGCACGCGGTTCAACACAGAAAATACCACAGGTCTACAACGAAATAAGGGAACTAGAACGAAATATACGTCAAATGCAGCAAGAGCTGGCGGATTACGATGAAAAGGTCAGGCAACGAGATAACCTCACAGCAGAAGAGGAAGAGCTTGGGAAAAGGCTCCGGGAGCTGTACGCGAAGCAACGGTCCTTGCAAAACAAGAGTAAACTGTTTTCGCCCTATATCGATCTCACGGAAGCCCAAACCGAGCTAGCCAAGTTGGAGGAGGTACCAGACTTCCCTGAGGACGCATTGACACATCTGAAAAGCAAGAAGGAAAAGTTTTCATCCCTTGAGGAGGAAATTGAAGGAGTAGAGCGAGAGCTCAAGGATGAGGAGAGAAAAAGGGATAACATCACCTATAACCAGGAGCTATTAGAGAAGGAGTCCGCTATAGTCTCGCTGCAGAAGTCAAGCGACGCTTACAAGGACGCTTCAACCAATATTATTGAGACGATTAGAAAAAGAGATGAAACCCAGCAGTCCATTGAGAAGGACATAGCACAGATAGGCCCAGAGTGGACCGAGGAAAGAGCCAGGCAGTTTAACATGACCCACGGTGATAATGACACCATCGGCCAGTACAGGTCAAAGCTGGATAATGTAGCAACAAATGTCCAGAATGCACGCAACAAGCTGGATGTACACCGGGAACAGAAACTAGCGAACTCCTCAAAGGGCATTGAAGGTCCTGTTTTGTACAGATTCATCCTGTATTTCATGTCCATCCTTGGCCTGGCTGGCACTGTTTTGGGAGGAGTCTCAGCCCAGTGGGCAGTGGCAAGTATTTCAGCCATTATCATGGTGACAGGAGCACTAGCCATCATAACCCTCTGGAAAGGCAAAAAACCTGTTGTAAAGGACCGGATGGGAGAAGAGCTGGAAGTGAGACTGAACCAGGCCGAATCAGAGCATCGAAATCTGGAGCAGGAATGGCACAATTTCTTACGAGACAAAGGTTTCGATGAGAACCTATCGCCGCAAGGAACAGTTGAACTCATGAGATCTATCAGAGACATCCAGTCCAGGCTCTCTTCACTAAACGACTTGAACAGCCAGATTCAAAAGATGCAAAACACGCTTGATCAGGGGAAAAGACTCCACGATGAGGTCGGTCCCTGCCTTCATGAAAATCTGGGCAATGACATCGCCGGGAACATAGAGATTTTCGTACAGCGTTTGAACGAGGCAAAGGATGCAAAGAGGGACAAAGAACAGGCAGAGGAGAAACTCGCCGAATTGAAATCCAATCTCGAGGACCTTACTGAAAAGAGGGATCGCATCCAGAGGGGCCTTCAGCAGTATATCTCCTATATGGGAGCAGTGGATGAAGATGATTTCAGGCACAAGTACGAAATCTGCAAAAAGCGAAAGGAGCTACGCCAGCGGGAAGAAGAGGCCAAAAGGATTATACAATCTACAGTCGGCAGCGGCGGCGATTATGATAGCTTCATCCAATCGATTTCAGCGGCAAACCCGGAGAACATCGATCTTGAGTTACACCAGGTAAACGAGGAGGTAGAGTCACGGGAAAATGACCGCAAGCAAAAGAATCAGGACATCGGCAACCTCAATAACGAGATAGAACGTCTATCCTCAAACGAGGAACTGTTGAAAAAACAGGGAGAACTGGAGGAGAGGAAACAGCAGCTTCATGAATATTCCAGACAGTGGATCAGAGCCCAGATACCCCTGTTCACGATAGAGAAAGCAATAGCAAAGTATGAGAACACCCGGCAACCCAGTGTGATCAAGTCTGCTGAGGGTGCTTTCCGCGATATCACCGCTCAGCTGTACAGCGGCATCATCAAACCCATAGACAGCGATGAACTGAGGATACGTGACAATTGGGATGCCATCAAAGGCGTGGCTGAGATGAGCAGAGGAACAAAGGAGCAGTTGTACCTGGCGATGCGGCTGGGATTAATTGAGGAATACGAAAGACGATCGGAGCCAATGCCGGTAGTGATAGATGATGTCCTTGTGAACTTCGACGATAAAAGAGGCCTCCTGGCAGCCGGGGCACTGCAAAAGTTCTCCCAGGGAAGGCAGGTCATCGTTTTAACCTGTCATAGCAACATCCTGGACTCATACAGAAAACTGGGTGCCAACGAAGTGGTTTTGGAATAAAATTTAAAATTTTTCGTTTACAGACACCTGCTGGAAGCGGATTTACCCTTGTTAGCCCACAAGCCATAACCTAACAACCCACATCTCAAAATTGACATTATCACGAGCAACTGCTACGCTTGATAGTTGACCGAAGCGAGGATAGCCTCCGGTTTTCGCGACTATTCTTAGCGAGTAGCAAAGACTCTGTGAAGGTTTGATCTTTTGTCTGTTTTGTTAAGTGGGCTATATGAGGTCTTAGCCAGGCTTTTAGCAGTATCCGGCTATAATGGACTGGTCTTTCGTAAGGCAAAAAGGGCCGCTCAGTCCTGTGGCAAGCCACTGTTGAATGCGGGCTGTAAGTCAGTCCATGTTGAGTCAAGCGATGTCAACCTTGATATAGTGGCAAGGGATGTTCCTCACTTTGTTCGGGGTGACATCCAGAACCTGGAGATGTTTACCGATAAACAATTTGGAGCAGTTTATGCTAGTCACGTCCTGGAGCATGTGGAAGATCCCGATGTTGCCTTGGGCGAACTGCACCGTATAGCGGAACATGTCTTTGTTATTACCCCCTTACCCTTTTTGCCCTGGGCCTGGTTGCACCCCGGCCATAAATGGATACTATGGGGGAGAAAGAAACTCTGCCGAAATCTCCTCGAGTCGAGTGTGCAGTTGCTTATCCATAAGCATTAAGGCCTGTTTAGATTTCAGTCCACACTTCTCAGCTTTCGGAAAAGCAGTGAGATATATCCTTCTGCTTGAATCGAGGATATTAGTGATCCCTGTTAGTTGTAATTAATCATCTGCATGGTTCTATCAAGTATGCATAGGCACCTTTTACCGGGTTTTATTTTGTCTTCTCAAAATTGGGAGAATATCTGTAACCGTGTATAATCATGGCAATGATGGTTGCCTTAACGGGGTTAAATGAGGTAAGCTTTTTACACGTTATGAGTGTTTCATTCAAGGAGTCGGTGCAGATTGCTCGGAGAGTGGCTCTGGCAAATATACTCAAGAGGCCGATATGTGTTTCCTTTGAGATAACGCACTCCTGCAACGCGAGGTGCAAGCACTGTGATAAAGGCGGCATAAAGAAGGATGAGGTCCGTTTAAAGCCTGCAGAATATGGGAAGATCGCAGCCGGCTTGAAACCTCCTTTTTCCCAAATATCCGGCGGTGAGCCTCTGCTGCGGGAAGATGTTGAGCAGATAGTAAAGGGGGTTAAGGGATCGAACCATGCCCCTTTTGTCATACTTGTCACAAATGGTTCACTCCTTGATGAAGAACGTTATGTCAATTTAAAGGAAAGCGGGGTAAACCAGCTTTCCGTCTCCATTGATTTCCCAGACAAGAGGCATGATGAGTTCAGAGGCATTCCGGGGTTATTCTACCGGATCGAGAGCCTTATGCCCAAGCTGGCAGCATTTGGGAATGGAGATGTGGTCCTGAACACAGCCATAACGAGCGAGAATGTTGGAGATTTGATTACACTGGCACAGATGGCCAGGGATTGGGGTGTTTCCATTTCATACAGTGCATACAGCTCCTTGCGTACTTATGATAAAGGACTTTGTGTATCGGGAAATATTGACTTACTGGAGCAACAGATCAGTCAACTTATAGGGTTTAAAAAAGAAAAAGGAACCATTCGGACTCCCACAGTGGTTCTTGAGAACATCTTGCGATTCTTCCGCCAGGGGAGCTATATTGCAAATTGTAAGGCAGGAGTAAAGTCGCTGGTTGTAACCCCTGATGGCTATTTCATGCCTTGTGCCATGCACAACGAGGTGAAGTACCTTTCACGGGAATCCATGATCAGGAATTTCAGCAAGGGCAACACATGCGGGGAATGCTATGTCTCCATAAGGTCAATGACTGAGATGGGGCTGAGAGGTAGTACAGAGTTGACCCTTTCTCATTTCGGTTTGTTTTCTAGATCGAGTTAAAAGGACGGAGGACAGTCATTGCTGCTGGAACTGAAGGTTAAAAACCTCGGTGTCATTGGCGAGGTTAACTGGAGTTTGGGCTCCGGACTGAACGTGGTTACGGGTGAGACCGGTGCTGGAAAGTCGCTGGTTGTGGAGGCGATGGATATACTCCTGGGCAAGAAGGTCGATGACATGGTTGTCCGGTCCGGTGCGGACAAGGCTCAGATCGAGGGTGTATTTCTCATTCACCAAACAGATGCTGTGCCCCGGCTTAGGGAGTTTCTCTCAGAAAAGGGGGTAGAGGTAGAGGAAGGGACCGTCGTCTTAAGCCGGGAGGTGCGCAGGGAGGGACGGAGCGTCTCCCGGGTGAACGGTCAGGCCCTGTCAGGAGGAGTTCTTGCACAGATCGGTCGTTTTCTCAGCGATATCCATGCTCAAAGTGAACACCTTTCCCTTCTGGATAAGCGTTCACACCTCGATTTTCTGGACGCGTATGCCGGCATGCTGGAGACCCGCCGGAATTTTGCTGCGAAGGCTTCGGAACTCTATGGAATGGAGCAGGAGCTTGCGTCGCTGCGGGATCAGGAAAAGGACGTGGCTAGGCGTGAGGATTATTTACGTTTCCAGATCGATGAGATGACAGGTGCCAATTTGTATGAAGGGGAAGAAGAAGAATTGGAGAGGGAGCGGGATATACTTTCCTCTGTTGAGAAACTGAAATCGCTTTCTAATGGTGCTTATGATCAGCTTTATGGGGTCGATAATTCGGGCTCTTCAGCATTGGATCGATTGAACGAAGCACTTGACATGATGAAGGAACTCGCAAACCTGGACCCGGGATCAAAGGAGAAACTTGACCGGCTTGAGAGCTCCTTATATGAAGTAGAGGATATAGCACAGGATATTCGTTCCTACAGTGAAGGGATGGAGTACAATCCGGAGCGGCTGGAGGAAATACAGTCGAGACTGGAGCTTATCAGAGATTTGAAAAGGAAATATGGCCAGAATATCGGGGGGATTTTGGAGCATCTGGAACGAGCTAAGCAGGAACTGGAAGGGATATCCCACAGTTCGGAGAGACGGGCGGAGCTCGAGCAAGAGCATTCCCGATTAAAACAGGAAATGGCAAACATAGCTTCTCAACTTTCTGGGGTTCGCCGCCGGGCGGCGATCGCGCTGGCGGAGGAAACCAGGAAGGAGCTTCAGGAGCTTAACCTTTCTCAGGTTGAGTTTGAGGTGGAGATAACCCAGGAGCCTGACGAGGAGGGACTTCTTTTCCCCGATGGGAAGTCCTATGATTTTAGCAGCGACGGTGGGGATTCCGTGCAGTTCGTGGCCTCTACTAATCCAGGTGAACCATTAAAGCCTCTGGCAAAGATCGCTTCCACAGGTGAAATATCACGTTTTATGCTGGCTTTAAAGGGGGCGCTCTCACGCTCCGATAACACCCCAGTGCTGGTTTTCGACGAGGTGGATATTGGGGTTGGTGGGAGAGGAGGAGAGATGATTGGCAAGAAGCTCTGGACCCTGGCCCGTGACCGCCAGGTCATTTGTATTAGCCATCTTCCACAGATCGCTGCCTTTGCTGACGCTCACTATACTGTGCGGAAAGAGGTGTCTGATACGCAGGCCTCGAGCACTCTCGAATCCCTGGACTATCAACCCCGACTGGCGGAACTCGCTGCTATGCTGGCCGGTCCTCAGTACACGGAAACTGCACTGGAGAATGCTCGCGAGTTGCTGGAGAGAGCGGAAGAATGGAAGAAGCAGCGCTAATCTCGCCAGATATCCGTTCTTTCCTTCAGGCTGGTGTATCTTTCATTCCCGATTATGACGTGGTCGAGGACTTCTATCTCAAGGATTTTACCCGCTTGGACGACCCTCTTCGTGAGTTCTATATCATCTTTACTGGGTGACGGGTCGCCTGAAGGGTGATTATGAACGAGGATTATAGCTGCAGCAGGGGCTTGCAGTGCCGGGGCAAATACCTCGCGTGGACTTCCGAGGCTTTCATTGAGTGTTCCAATGGAGATGATCTCATCCTTTAACAGCTTATTTCTGGTGTCAAGATAGAGCCCCCTGAGATGCTCCTTTTTAAGTCTCGTCATGCCCCTGACATATTCGAAAACCTCCTCCGGAGATCTCAAGAAAAGCTCATGTTGCCTCTCGAAGAGCCTTCTGCCCAGCTCGAACGAGGCTACCACCTGGCATGCTTTTACTGGAGAGAGTCCCTGGGTTGCTTCCAGCTTTTCCACATCCCCTTCGGAGAAGATTGCCTGATTGCCGTATTGAGCCATGATCCGTTGCGAGACGGAAAGGACATCTTCCTTCTTTGTACCCCTTCCCAGGATCACCGCTATGAGTTCGTAGTTTTTCAGGGATGTTGGCCCGTGTTTTCTGAGCTTTTCGCGGGGCTTTTCCTCTTCGGGTAGTTCGCTGACGCGGGTCTGGGCCTTACTCTCCATGTTTCCCCCCTCAAAAAAAGTATATAAGCTGCTTCCCGTGTTGCCCCTATTGGTCGATTCGCTTATTTACCCAGTCGCAATAGTAGCATTTCAGCGCCTGCGGGTCATGAGGGTCTCTGTAGAACTTGGGGGTAGCGTAGCCCTCTATATTGGTAACACAGTGCTCATTAGAACAGGTGACTCCAGGTATCTCCTCGGGTAATTTACCCGGAACTGTTCTCACCCCTCTCACTGGCTTAGCCTGTACCACCCCCAAAATTAGTGCAATCAAGGCCATTCTCACTGGCACGCCGTATCCAGCTTGGCGGAAGTAGGCTGCGCGCTTATCCTGATCGACCTCGTATGCAAGCTCGTTTATACGTGGTAATGGATGCATAATAACCGCGTCTTCCCTGGACATAGCTAATAGCTGTTTATTGATGCGATAGCTCTCCTGGTCGGTCTCTGTAGCTTCTCGGGAACTGAACCTCTCTCGCTGGAGCCGGGTGAAATAGAGCACATCCAATCTCTCCAGCAGGAAATTCATAAATCCTTCCTGGTGCCGTTCCTTGCCTTTGGAATGATGGATTGCCAGCGATCCCTCTGAATCTACATCCTCAAGAGATTTATATTCCGTCAATTTGCACTTGTAGTCTTTGAGCGCGTTGCGGATGTGGTCCGGGAGTTCAAAACCCTCAGGGGCTATGCAGGTTATTTCCGCCCCGAACCTGGCCAAAGCCACTGCCAGCGAATGGACAGTCCTGCCGTGGCGCAGGTCTCCACACAGAGCCACATTCATACCCTTGATATTGCCTTTTTCTTCCTTGATTGTATAGAGGTCAAGAAGCGTCTGGGTAGGATGTTCGTGGCTACCATCACCGCCGCTTATTATAGGAATCTGAGAGTGGTCTGCTGCCAGTCTCGTAGAGCCATCAAGAGGATGTCGCATTACCATGATATCGGCATATTTCTCCAGCACTCTCACGGTATCAGCGATGTTCTCACCTTTGGCTACAGAGGAAGTTGTCTGCGCTTCTGCATGGCTAACAACTGTGCCCCCAAGCCGATGCATGGCGGTCTCAAAGGAGCTTCTGGTCCGGGTACTTGCCTCATAGAAGATGGTATATAATTCCTTCCCATCACAATAGTGAAGCTGTTCCTTCCTCTCAAGTGCAGAATGCATCTGGTCTGCAATCTCAATGACCAGTTCTATCTCCTCATTGGATAAATCATTAATGGAGATAAGGTGTCGTCCGGTAAGCGTCATTTATCATTACCCTTCCCGGCAAGTGTGTGTTCCTTTATAAGAACAACCTCATCTTTGCCATCCACTTCCTTGAGCCTGACCTGTACTCTCTCTTGGGTCGAAGAGGGGATATTCTTGCCTACGAAATCCGCTTTTATAGGCATTTCACGGTGTCCGCGGTCCACAAGTACTGCCAGCTCAACTGAGTTTGGTCTGCCCCAGTCCAGGAGGGCATCAATAGCGGCGCGGACGCTTCGGCCCGTAAATAGCACATCATCTACCAGGACCACGTCCTTGTCCATGACTTGTGCAGGGATATCGCTGGGCTCTACAATCAGATCATCCGTGATGTAGAGGTCATCCCGGTAAAGCGTAAAATCGATGGAAGCGAGGGGGACCTTTTGATTCTTCATCTTGCCTATGAGTGCCGCGACTCTGTGTGCGAGCGGGATGCCGCGGGTGCGTATGCCGATGAGAAGAAGGGCATCTGAATCATGATTCCTCTCCCCTATCTCATGAGCAAGACGCGTAAGCGTTCGGGAGATGTCCTTCTCTGACAAAATGACAGTTTCAGACATAATAAAAAGAACCCCCCGCTGGTCTCCAGCAAGAGGAATGTCTAATTACAGCCAGCGATTAGCCTTTTTGTTAGCGATATCCTGGCTGTTGAAGTTCTCGACTTCCCTTGCGGCCTCTCGGAACCAGCTTAAAGGTATTACAGTCGCCGTCTCCGTCTCTAACTAAAGCAGAACACTCTCAGCCTTTAGTTGCCTCATTTTATCATATTTGGTTTGTGTTCAACAAATCTACTGACGAGCGTTGTTTAATGTACTGATAAAAAAGATGAATTTCACTTCTTACATTGTCCATAAATCAAGGCCGCCTACCATATTTACCACTGCGCCGGTCATGTACTGCGACTCATCTGATACTGCAAAGGCAACTGCGTTGGCGATTTCCTCGGGGTTCGCAGGCCTGCCGATAACTGTTTGTTTCTCAAGCTTTTCGCGGAGGTCTGCCGGGATTGGTTCATCATATGCTTCAGTTGAGGCTATTCCTATCAGGACACAATTTGCAGTTATATTGAACCGGCCGCCTTCCAATGCTGTCGACTTTGCCAGACCGATGAGCCCAGCTTTGGCAGCACTGTAACCACTCTGTCCGTTACCGCCGAGGACACCTGCCACGGACGTCATATTAACGATGCGGCCCCATTTGTTCGCGCGCATATCCGGCCAAGCTTCTTTAATGCAGTAAAATGCGGAGTTCAGGCATAGTTTAACCTCGGCATCCCAATCTTCTATGGTAGTTTTGGCGATAGACACCATACGGCGCATTTGAGCCGCATTGTTCACAAGGATATCTACAGAACCTAGCCCATTTTTTATATCAGCAAATGCTCGCTGTACGTCCTCATAGTCCCTTCCGTTTATCTTAACTGCCATTGACTTTCGGCCCATGGCCTTTATTTCTTGGGCTACAGACTCGACTCCTTCCAGGTGACTAAACCCAGTCACCACCACATCGGCTTGTTATCTACAGCTGAAAACTGGACTGTTTCTGCTTGAAAACTGGACTTTGAGGGT
>JAGXOF010000019.1 GCA_023660035.1 Dehalococcoidia bacterium LH_S1 | reverse complement strand
AGACCAGCATAACAAGATCTATGGGAAAAGTATATGTTATTTACGGATAAGTTCTATGGACCGGAAAGCGTTATCTTCTCCATGGGCACGGGACGGGACATAGGCCCGTGGATTTGCATGCTCGCCTATGCCTACGGCAGTCCAAACGTTATGTTCAGTTTGAGCGGCATTGCCTGCTACAGTCCGCGGATCGCCGCGGTAGAGACTATCCAGGGCGATTACTGTATCCTCGACGCCTCCCAAGGGCTGGAAAAACGTTACGACGACCCGAAGTATGAGGTCCCTGAGTGTATCATCATCTGAGGCTACAATATCCCAGCGACATGCCCCGACAATGTTTTCGGGCACTGGATCATCGATCTGATGAAAAGGGGCACCAAACTGATCACCATAGACCCAAGGCTTTCCTGGTTTGCCTCAAGGTCCAAACACTGGCTCCAGTTAAGGCCCGGCACCGACGGCGCACTTGCCATGGGCTTCCTGAAGATCATCATAAATGAGGACCTGTACGATAGGGACTTCGTGGAGAAATGGACAAATGCACCCTTCCTGGGCAGGAATGCCACGGGTAAGCTCCTGCGTGAAAGCGATCTCGTGGAGGAAGGCACTTCCGATAACTTCGTTGCCTGGGATACGACCAAGGAAAACCCTGCCATTTGGGATTCAGGGAACGTGGAATATAAATCGGGGAGAGTGTTGCCTAACTAATTACACATATGCTAAACTATCTCTAATCTTGTTGATTGGAGGTAATTAGAATGACTGAATGCCCAAAGTGCGGACATAACCAAATTGTTAAGGCCGGCAAGATATGGGACAAGCAGCGATGGAAATGTAAAGCATGCGGTTTTCAATTTACTCGATCTACGGCAAGAGGCAGACCATTATGGCAGAAAAGTTTGGCTGTGTTTTTATACTGCCATGGTGTTTCAATGAATGCCTTGGCCAAGATGTTCCATGTACGGACAACCTCAGTACTCAAGTGGATAAGGAAATTTGCTAAGGAGCACTATGAAAAGCCTGAGCCTGAGGGTAAGGCAATCATCATGGAGTTAGATGAAATGTGGCACTATGTTAAAAAAAACTTTCCAAACTCTGGATATGGAAAGCTATTGATCGGGATACAGAACAATTGCTTGACTGGGAATGTGGGCATCGTGATACAGACACATTGAAGAAACTGGTGAAGCGGTTAAGCAAGTGGAATGTTACGTTGTATTATATCGATAAATGGGAAGCCTATGCTTCAGTACTCCCGGCAGATAAATTGACCATGGACAAAGGCCTTACCCATGAAATAGAGCGGAACAATTGCAGAAACAGGCATTGGTTCGATAGATTCAAGCGCAGATCTATTGTGGTCTCAAAATCAGTGGAGATGGGGCCTTGACCGAGGCCCCTCTGGCACAAGAAACTGTTGGCCGAAACCCGACCGACCGTGGGGAAAAAGGAACCAAACGACATTTGCTGGTGGACGGTCGTGGTGTCCCGCTATCACTCGTCGTGACCGGAGCAAAGCGGCATGATGTAACCTAACTGGATCTCGTATTGGATGAAATTATCACCGACCGTCCTAAAGATATTGAGCAAAATTTATGTGCCGACAGGGGTTATAGCGGCCAACTGACATTACAGACGATTGTTTCCAAGGGATATATTCCTCACGTGAAAAAAAGAGGAGAAGAAATTCAGGAGAAAAAGAAGGATCCCGCGTGGGAAGCTAGGAGATGGGTAGTTGAAGTAAGTCACTCATGGTTCAATCGCTTTCGAAAAATACTGGTACGCCATGAAAAGCTGACCGAATCTTATATGGCCTTGTTGCATATGGCTGCTGCTATAATCGCCTTCCGAAAGGCAAGTTTTATTTACGGATAAGTTCTAAATCAGGTAAGATGGAGATCCTTGCGTCTCTGCGTGAGGAGTGGGGACTGGAGCCCCTGCCCCATTACGAGGAACCGCCTTTCATGCCTGTAACACAGCCGGAACTCCTTAAGGAATATCCCTTGATTTTATCAATGGGGAGAAGGTCGCCTGTTTATTTCCATTCAGAGCATCGAATGATTCCCTGGCTGCGCCAGCATGACCCCGATCCCGTGGTGGAGGTTCACCCGAAGACGGCAGAAGCACATCATATCAGCGACGGCGAATGGGTATGGCTGGAAAACTGGCTGGGTAGGGCCAGGTTTAAGGCCAAGGTAACCCCGATAGTGCCAAAGTGGATGGTGATGGCAGCGCACGGGTGGTGGTTCCCCGAAAAGGAAGGTAAAGAGCCTTCGCTACACGGGACGTGGGAATCCAATATCAATCGGCTTATTCCTATGGGGTCTCAGGGGAAAGATGGTTTGGGGGTGCCCATAAAGAACATGCTCTGCAACATGTACAAAGACACGGAGGCAGGAGAATAATGGGCAACGACAATAAACAATACGGACTGCTGATCGATTACGAATACTGCACTGGCTGTCATACCTGCGAGATAGCCTGTTCCCAGGAATGTGACTGGCCGGCGGGAATGTGTGGCATCAAGGTTATGGAGGCAGTGGAAACGTTGCCCAACGATAAAGCCTACCTAGCCTATCTGCCATTTCCCACCGAGCTCTGTCGGCTATGTGCTGGTCGCACCAAGAAGGGCCTCCAGCCAGCCTGTGTCCAGCACTGCATGGCCGCGTGCATGAAATACGGTCCTATAGAAGAGCCTGCTAAGGAGATGAGCAAGAAACTAAGAATGGGGCTGTGGAGGCCGTACTGATCCGGGTTAATCCGCTAAAGTGTGAAATCTTGCGCAAAATGGCGAAAGAAATCCTAAGCTCGAAATTCTAAATCCCTAAACAAACTCAAATGACCAAAATTCAAAATGTTATATCGCTTCGCTTGTTGAAGATGTTGAAATGGTTGACAGCATCAACGTGTTTAGCGGCCGCAATGTTTAGAACCTTTGAGATTTGAAATTTGGATTTGTTTAGGGTTTCGTGCTTCGGATTTAGAATTTGATCCACCAGAAGCGGATGCCTTTCTGGTTCCGGCTCGTCCGGGTTAGGAGATGGTGAGTATGCGTAAAGTTTTTATGGGGACACCTGAGTTCAGCGTCCCGGCGCTCAAAAAGCTCCTTGCGAGTGAGCATGATGTCATAGCTGTCTACACTCAGATGGACAAGCCCGCTGGTAGGAGCAAATCCCCTACTCCTCCTCCTGTGAAGAAAGTGGCGGGGGAGAACGGGCTCACGGTACTCCAGCCGAGAACCCTGCGGGATGAAGTCGACCGGCTGTGGAGCCTGAGCCCGGACGTTATCGTTGTTGCGGCCTTTGGGCAGATACTTCCTCAGTCCGTATTGGATATTCCCGGACTGGGCTGCCTGAATATCCATCCTTCGCTGCTTCCCAGGTACCGGGGAGCTTCTCCGGTTGCTTCTGCTATTTTATCGGGTGATGAGGAATCGGGTGTCACCATCATGTTGATGGATGCTGGTATGGACACCGGACCTGTTCTCAAACAAAGGAGCATGCCCATCGACCCCGAAGACACTGCTGAATCGTTGGAGGGCAAGCTGGCCGAGGCAGGAGCGAAGCTTCTGATGGAGACCCTGCCGGAATGGGCCGAGGGACGCATCACCCCACAACCTCAGAGGGAAGAGGATGCCACCTACACCAGTCCGCTCTCCAAAGCTGACGGAGAGATGGATTGGAACCTTTCGGCTAACGAGCTGTGGCGCAGGGTTCGCGCCCTGTATCCGTGGCCGGGCTGCTACACTCGCTGGCAGGGGAAGATGCTCAAGATACTGGATGCTGTCCCGGTATCCTCTAGTGAGGAAGTGCCACCTGGCATGGTTGTATCTTTACCAGATGATGCTCCCGCACCGGTGGGGGTGGGGACGGGGGAGAGGATACTGGGACTCCACCGGGTCCAGCTTGAGGGTAAAAAAGCGATGTCAGCTACTGATTTCCTGCGCGGACAGAGGGGATTTATTGAGGCGAAACTGGGATAATCTGTTCAGCTCTATTGAGGTGAAGAAATACAAAGCGGTTGGCAATACATGATTGCCAACCGCTCATAACCAGGTTCATCGATCGCTTATTTCAAATACTCATTTATCGCTGCAGAGGCACGTTTGCCCGCGCCCATGGCGCTTATCACCGTTGCCGCTCCGGTCACTATGTCCCCACCAGCCCATACACCTTCCTTGGTGGTCTTACCGTTCTCGTCGGCCTGGACGGTCCCTCGTTTCGTCGTCTCCAGACCAGGGGTGGTTCTGGGGATGAGTGGATTGGGCTGCGTGCCCAGGGCCGGGACCACGGTATCAAAATCCACGACAAACTCAGACCCCTTGATGGGAACGGGCCGTCGTCGGCCGCTCTCGTCAGGTTCGCCAAGTTCCATCCTGACACATTCCATCCCTTTAACCCATCCCTGCTCATCGGATAGTACCTGAGAGGGGTTGGTCAGGAGATCAAATATTATCCCCTCTTCTTCCGCGTTCCCTCTCTCCTCAGCCCTTGCAGGCATCTCGGCTTTGGTGCGGCGGTAGACGACATGAACTTCCTCTGCTCCCATCCTCAATGCCCATCTGGCTGAGTCCATGGTAACGTTGCCGGCTCCTAACACAGCCACTCGCTTGCCGATCTTTATCGGGGTGTCATACTGGGGGAAAAGGTAAGCCTTCATAAGATTCAACCGGACCAAGAACTCATTGGCAGAATAGACCCCCTTTGAATTCTCTCCGGGAATATTGAGGAACATCGGCGCTCCGGCACCAACGCCCAGAAAAACGGCATCATAACCATCTTTTAGCAACTCGTCAACGTTGGATATTCTCCCCATAACGTGATTCAGTTCAAAGTCAACCCCCAGCGTATTCTGAAGGTAATTGACCTCAGCTTGAACGATGCTCTTGGGCAAACGAAATTCCGGTATGCCGTACACACAGACGCCTCCGGCAAGGTGAAGTGCCTCGAAGACAGTTACCTGATGCCCTGATTTAGCCAGGTCGGCGGCGCAGGTGAGCCCCGCTGGTCCCGAGCCTAGTATCGCTACCTTCTTGCCTGTTGATTTCGGGAGTTCCGGATTGAAGACCCCGGATTCCTCGGGGTTTGCCCTAGCCCAGTCGGCGACAAATCTTTCCAGCCTTCCAATCGCTATAGGCGCGCCCTTCTTACCTAGGACACACTGACTCTCACACTGTGTCTCCTGTGGGCAGACCCGCCCGCAGATCGCCGGAAGGCTATTATGTTTCCACAGGACCTGGGCTGCCTGAGGGAGGTCCCCTTGTGCGAGAGCACCCACAAAGCCCGGAATATCCACATTCACAGGACAACCATTCATACATCCCGGCTTTTTACACTGAAGACAACGATTCGCCTCCTCCACAGCCTGCTCATAGGAATAGCCCAGAGCTACCTCATACGGATTCCATCGCCGTATCTCCGGCTCTTGCTTGTTCATAGGGACGCGATTTAGGTTCAGCTTGGCCATACCTCTCCTTTCTATTTCTCTGCCGAGGCGAATTCCTCGCCCATCTCGTAGCAGAGAGAAGACGTTCGTTCCTCCGCCACATATGTTCGCTTTCTCGACTCCAGAAGGTCCCAATCGACCAGATGTCCGTCAAATTCCGGCCCGTCCACGCAGGCGAATTTCGTCTCTCCCCCTACGTTGACGCGGCAAGCGCCACACATCCCTGTACCATCGAGCATTATCGGTGTGAGGGACGTGATAGTCTTTATTCCAAAGGGCCGGGTAATCTCGCAAATCGCCTTCTGCGTGGCGGTGGCTACACTCATAGCGAGTGCGTAATCACCCTTTTTCTCTTTTAATACGTCGTTCAGGAAGTCAACTCCTTGGTACCCCTCGGAGCCATCATCGGTACATACATAAAACTTATCGGCTATGGCCTGTAATTCCTCTTTGAAAATGAGGAGTTCACTCGTCCTCGCACCGATAGCGACGATGAGTTTGTTGCCAGCCTGGCGAAAGGCCTCGGCGATGTACAGAAGTGGACCACTCATGACGCCTCCGCCAAAGCAGAGGACTGTGCCGAAGTTCTCGATCTCAGTGGGGTTTCCTAAAGGCCCTGCCAGTCCCCGGAGCTCCTGTCCGACACTAAAAGTGCCCAGTTCCTTGCTGCTTTTCCCGACTTCATTGAAGATCAATCTTATTGTACCTTTGGAAGGATCCGCGCCGGCCACGGTGAGAGGGAATCTTTCACCTTTCCCCCCTGTGATCACTATTGCAAACTGTCCCGGACTAACCTTGGCAGCTATTTCCGGGTTCTCTATATCGAGTTGCTTTATCTTTGGAGCTAGTTCCTTTTTTTCGACGATCTTGTTCATTCAATACCCCCTACTTTTTTGGAAAAGAAGCAACCTTGGCAGTGAAGGAATCAAGCGCGGTCTCGAAACCCCCTACATTCCTCGGGTAGGTTTTAAATACCTCGAAATTGTCCTCAAGGCCCAATCTCTTTAAAGTTGTACCCAGCACTGCCATGTTATCCTCGGCGGTGTTTCTGCCTTCCTTGGATTTGCAATCATCGTCCTGGCAGACGACAGCCAATACTCCGTCGAAACCGGCGCGAAACGCTTGAAGGACGTTGACCGGGTCCAGTTTGTTGAAGCAAGGAATCTCGACCAGCGCAACATTACCTCTTATGAATCCATCTCGCACCGAGTCCAGAGCAGAGAATTCCGCCCACTGACAGCAGAAGACGAGAATTGAGGGCGATATGCCCTTTGCTTCCATCTCGCTAAGCTTTTCGCGGTAATTCTGAATTTGGTTGGCCAGGCACTCGTGCTCGAATCCCTTGACTTCTATCGCGAGGTGAGGGCACACGAGGGCGCATGCACCACAACCAGTGCATTTATCGTAGTTTATTTTAGGAGTGGACAGCGGCTGAGCCTCAATTGCTCCATAAGGACAGATGTAAACGCACTTATCACAGCCGACGCATTTGGAGGTGTCATATTCAGCCTGCTGCGGGTTCTCAATCACCGTCAGTGCGTTGTCACCATAGCCGAGTCCGCTGAGCAGCAGATTCAGTGCAGTTATGCGGCGTGTGTTCATCTGGCTTCCCTGATTGAAGTGGCAGAACTCCTCAGTGCACTGGACCGCCACAATTCGTTTCAGCCCCACGGAGAAAGCCTTCAAGTAGAACTCCGCGGATATGCGCCCCACGCAGGGGACGCGGAGGAATACTGATTTCTCTAAACTGTAATCTTGCAGGATGTCCAGTATGTCGCATCCTGGGGGGCTGCTGCCCCTGCACATTACTACCAGATTCTCGGTGTCATCTGCTTTCTTTGCTTCCACATATTTGACCATTGAGTCATAGTCGTAATAGTAGGGATGTATGACTCCCGAGGGGCATGCGCTTGCACATATACCACAGACCATACACTTGTCTAGGTCGATTGATGGTGCTTGGCCATCGTCGCGGGATATCGCTTCGAAAGGGCAGACCGACTGACAAATTAGACACTGACTGCATCTATCCTGATCCAATACGATCGGGGGCGCTTCCACTTCATTCACCAATTTTGCCTCCTACTGATAAAATCCTTGGGCTGCTAAGAACAGCGTGCCTGTTTTACCTGCATCTTCCTTTATATATCCTGGCCTCCACTCTTCCCCTTGAGTGACGCAGCTATACCATAGCTATTTTCCTTGATTTCTCAGAAAGTTTCAATAGTACGACTTGAATCAGCTAAAAGGAGTACCCACTTAGACCCACCTGTGGTATTATATGGGCATGGACTTACCCCCGAGACAAAGCATTAATGAAGAGTACTTCCCACGAAACCTTATGGAGTTTGACGAGTGGTTTTCAACCGAGGAGGCGTGTGAGGCCTATCTGATCGCTTTGGTGGTTGACGAGTCAGAAGTATAGAGCCAACGCTTTGGGTCTGAAGCGTGTGCTTGGTCTTGGGAGTTACGAGATGGCTTGGGCATGGCTTCACAAGATACGCCGGGAGATGGTTCGTCCTGCTCGTGATCGCCTCAATGGCATCGTTGAGGTGGATGAGAGCTACATCGGTGGGCGCGAGGAAGGAGTTCGGGGTTGATGCACGGAAAAGAAGGCTATCGTCACGATTGCCGCCGAGGCACGTGGCAAGAGAGCCATAGGTCGAATTCGCTTACAACGCCTACCAGACGTGTCAGTCCTTCCCTCCGATATTCTGCTATGAGTCTCTCGCTTTGCGACCGACCGTACCCTGAAACCTTCTGTATGTACTTCCGTATCACCCCTTTGTCGCCCCTCTTCAGCCGGAGGTAGTCAAATCTGACTAGTACTTCCTCTATCCAGTTCTTCTTCTCCTCACCACATGCACCTTGAAGCTCTATTCCATTGCCAGCCTCCAACAATTCCTGGATTTGTTCGATTGTCCTTAGTTTGCCGTCGTTCATGATTAGCCGCATAGCTCAATCATAAACGAGAAACCTCACTCTTTCAGGCCCATTTTCCTTTGGAAATCGAGACACTCTCCAGGCTCATTTTGTATTGGAAGAGAGTTTACTCCCAATAGCCCGTTGCTTTATGATACAATACGCTTGTTATGCTTGAGTACATTCTTATTGCTGTAGCTTGGCCCTATGCTAACGGCCCTTTGCATTTGGGCCAGATTGCGGGGGCTTATCTCCCTGCTGACATATTCGCGCGCTATCATCGGATGAAGGGGAACCACGTATTGATGGTCTCCGGCAGCGATATGCATGGTACGCCTATAACGATGAGAGCGGATAGGGTAGGAACCACTCCGGAAGATGTGGCAAGGAGGTATCACAAGGGCTTCCTGGATGCTTGGGGGAAGCTGGGTATCTCCTTTGACCTCTTTACTTCTACTCATACTGAGAATCATACCGAGGTTGTCCACGATCTTTTCCGCACCCTCATGGATAAGGGATATATATATAAGGGTAGCATGCCTTCGGCGTACTGCCCTCGCTGTGACCGGTACCTCCCTGACCGCTACGTCGAGGGCGAATGTCCTTACTGCCACGCTTCATCTGCCAGAGGAGACCAGTGCCCGGATTGCAGCAAGACCCTTAACCCCGATGAGTTGATCAACCCCAGGTGCACTATATGTGGCGGTACGCCCGAGATCAGGTCTTCAGAACACCTCTTCCTCGAGCTATCCAAATTCAGTCAGCAGCTGGAGGGATGGGTTAAGTCTCAAACTCACTGGAAACCGAATGTTTCCAGCTTGACTATGCGTTACTTAAAAGAGGGATTGCGTGACCGGGCGATCACACGGGATATCCGGTGGGGCGTTCCCGTGCCGGTTGAGGGGTTCGAGAACAAGCGCATTTATGTCTGGTTTGAGGCGGTAACAGGGTATTTATCGGCAAGTAAGGAATGGGCGAAGATGAACGGCGATGAGGAGATGTGGCGTCCGTTTTGGGAAGGGAATGCTAAACCGTATTACTTTATAGGGAAGGACAATATCCCTTTTCATACCCTGATTTGGCCCGCCATGTTGATGGGATATGGAGGACTTAAACTTCCCCATGACGTACCCGCAAATGAATTCCTTACTCTGGAGAATAGGCCGCTTTCCACCAGCCGCAAGTGGGCAGTGTGGGTCCCCGAGTATCTTGAGCGCTACGACCCTGACCCGCTACGCTATATCCTTTCCATTAACATGCCGGAGACAGGGGACACCGACTTTTCATGGCGGGAGTTTGTGCGCCGGAACAATGATGAGCTGGTCGCGACATATGGAAACCTTGTCAACCGGGCTGTCAAGTTCACGTACCGCAATTTCGATGGCCATGTCCCGCCTCTAGGAGAACTCGATGCGGCTGATAATGCGATCCTGGCTAAGGCCAGGGAAACTATGGACAGCGTCGACAAGGCCCTCGGCAACTGCCACTTCAGGGAGGGAATAAAGGCAGCATTTAACCTGGCACAGGAAACCAATCGGTACCTTGACAACAAAGCGCCATGGAAGGTGATTAAACAGGACAGGGACAGCGCCGCGAAAACCCTGGGAGTGGCGCTGGGGGTGATTTCCTGTTTGGAGAGGATCATGTATCCGTTCTTGCCCTTCAGCTCAGAGAAGGTCCACCAGCTTCTGGGTTCGCCGGGAAGAACCCAGGATTCTGGTTGGGAATTCCATTTCCCTCTGACTGGACAGGCCCTAGCTGAGCCTGAACCGCTTTTCACCAAGCTGGATGAGGAGGTAGCGGCGGAGGAGACTGCTAAATTGGGGACGTAGTGTTGAAGCTTGAGTCGATATTGTCACCAGTCGAGGGGGAAATAGCTCTAGTTACCGAGAGACTACGGGAAGTTGCTGATGCGGACTTTCCTCAGTTTACCCAGATAATAGAACAGGCGATCGGCCATTCGGGCAAGGGGGTACGTCCTGCACTAACGTTGCTTTCTGGCCAGGTCAACCAGTATCATCGTGAGTGTCTGATTCCGATGTCCGCTGCTGTTGAACTTCTTCACCTTGCTTCACTGGTTCATGATGATGCAATCGATAAGTCACCGCTCCGGCGGGGATTGCCGACACTTTACAGCGTGTGGGGAGATAGCGCAGCTACTATAGCTGGGGATTACCTGTTTGCCAGGTCCGCCGAACTTGCTGCTGAGCCCGGGAATCTCAGGGTGGTGAGACTTTTTGCTCGGACCCTTATGCTGCTGGCGAAAGGAGAGCTCGAGGAGGACCTGACCGTTTATGAGTGGAATCAGAGCCGCCAGGACTATTTCAGGAGAATAGACGGCAAAACCGCTGCCCTGTTTACTATGGCCACGGAGTCGGGGGCTATTTTGAGCGAGAGTACTGAGTCTACCGTCGAGTCCCTCAGGGAGTATGGTCGCAATCTTGGCCTTGCCTTTCAGGTGGTTGATGACCTTCTCGATTTCACTGGGGAGGAAGTAACGATGGGCAAACCTGTTGGTAACGACCTTCTTCAGGGAGTCCTCACATTGCCAGCTATTTTGTACGTTGAGCAACACCCGGATGGCGGACTCATAAAGAGAGGATTTGATACTAGGGGCGATGGAGCAGAGCTCGGCCAAGCCATCGCTGAGATCCGGGAATCAGCATTCATTGAGAAGTCGCTCGCTATCGCCAGGGAACTGGCGGATAAAGCACAGCAGGCTATTCGATCCTTGCCTGATACTGAGGCGAAGAGAGCCCTCACTGAGTTAACATTGTACGTCCTTGAGCGGAACAGATAGAATATCGTTACCTTCCTTTGGGCGTTCACCTGATAGTTCTCCCGATTTTGACTATCATTCCGGCAAAAGCCGGAATCCAGAAGCTCCAGGGAGTGAATTCCGCGACAAGCACGGACCGACAAAGTATAGTGGGTGAACGGTTGCCTTCTTTTTTAGGTGCAATGGTAAGGCTTACCACAGCAATCGTATTAATTCTAGCACTGGGCAGCCTCTTCCTTTCGAGCTGCGTCTTCCCGTACGGTACAGGCCTTCAAAGTCAGGTTAATCGCATCGCCAGCCCGCATAAATTCAGCATCTTTGGGTGGGAAGTCAATACACTGTCTCATCGGCTGGTGGACCTGTTCGACTCACCAGACGCTGACATCAATGACGTGGACACCGTTAAGAGCTTCTTCGCATCAGTTGGTCAATCCGATTCTTCTCACTTTGAAGGAACAAATCTGGAAGAGAGGGCGGAGTGTATAATTACCAAGCAGATAAAGGAAGCACTCAGGGAAGAAGGCATTCTCAATCCTCTGGATAACTTCTTGTCGCTGGGAATTGTTTTCCCACCCCTTGCCTTTGAGTTTGAGCCCTCTCCCGACCTGCTAGTTATTTCACCAAGGGATGAGATAAAACTCCAGGATAGAGTAGTTTTAGATCCGGACCTGACCGTTGAGGAAAAGGAGCGCATAGAGGGCAAGGTTGATACACTGGGTGGCTCGTCGCTGGTGGTGGAACTCGGTGGGGTGGGCTTTACCTATCCCACCATGGTTACCGAAACCTCCAACACTCGGTACGCTCTTCATGCCATTGTAGAAGAGTGGTTACATCAATATCTGGCCTTTAAGCCTCTGGGTTTCCTCTACCTGCTGGATGCTGTCGAAATCCGGGGTAACTACCAGATTGTGACCATGAATGAAACGGTGGCAGGGATTGTGAGCGAGGAGATCGGCGACAAGATTTACAAAAAATACTATGCTCCGGAGGACTGGGAAGAGCCGCAGAATGGGGGACCAGTGTCCGAAGTCTATCGTGAGATGAGGTCGATAAGGCTGCAGGTTGATGAATACCTGGCGAATGGAGAAGTGGAGAAGGCCGAGGACTTCATGAGGGCAAAGCGGGAATACCTGGCTGAAAAGGGCTATTACCTGAGGAAATTGAATCAGGCATATTTTGCCTTCCACGGGACATACGCTTACAAGCCTGGCTCTGTGAGCCCGATCGGGGAGGATTTGAAGGAACTGCGAGAACAGTGTTCTTCTTTGCAGGAATTCATGAACAAGGTTACGGGGATGACCGATTATGATGATCTGAAGAAAGAGGTGGGGAGAGGTTCGTAGTATTATGCCGTTGGGCAATTGACAAGAGGGAAAATGCGCTTCATAGTTCATGCGGACCTGGATGCCTTTTATGCCTCGGTGGAGCAAATGGACAACCCGCAACTCCGTGGCAAACCTGTTCTCGTGGGTGGCCGGCCTGAGAACAGGGGTGTGGTCGCCGCATGTTCCTACGAGGCCCGCGAATTCGGCATTCGCTCAGCTATGCCCATGCGGACGGCGCTTCAGCGTTGTCCCTCCGCGGTGGTGATTCAGCCGCGTTTTGGCCGCTACTGCCAGATATCCGCCAAGGTGATGGATATCTTCCGCTCGGCTGCCCCGCTGGTGGAGCCGGTCTCGCTTGACGAGGCGTATCTTGACATAACAAGCGTAGCAGAAGAGGGTTTCTCCCCGCTTGAAGTGGCCCGGTACATCAAACAGAAGGTCAGGGAGGAGGTGGGCCTGGTCATTTCGGTTGGCGTTGCCTCTTCCAAGTCTGTGGCCAAGATTGCCTCAGGGGAAAGCAAGCCTGACGGGCTGAAAGTCGTTGAGCCTGGGACAGAGGCGGAATTCCTGGCTCCTTTACCTGTGGACAGGCTCTGGGGGATTGGCCCTGTTACCGAGAGGAAGCTGAGGGAAAGTGGCATTCACACACTTGGCACTCTGGCCAGCCAGCCCAACGAGTGGCTGAGGAGCCAGTTCGGCAAGCGCGGATTGGAGATGAAAAGGTGGAGTATCGGGTATGACGACCGCGCTGTGGAGACAGAGCGAGTAGCCAAATCCATGAGCGCCGAGGTTACCTTCTCCAAAGACATCGATGCCCCAGGAAGGCTCAGGAGCGAGGTGTGGAAACTTAGCCTTCGGGTGTCCAGGCGGTTGAAAGAGGATGGCGTCAGGGGGCGGACCGTGACGGTTAAGTTGCGCTTGTCCAATTTCACTACCTTGACTCGCAGCCTGACCTCTAACAGAGCGGTACAGAAGCCAGGAGAGCTCCGTGACATAGCCATGGACATAATCACGAGGGAAATGGCACCGGGGAGGTCTTTCCGGCTCATTGGGGTGAGCGTGTCTAATTTTGTTGAGGTAGAACAGTTGAGATTGTTTGATTGATGAGCGGTCTATTTGCTCTGAGGGGGATAGCAACTTACCTTAGTTGATTTGCTCTACATCGCCTCACAGGAGTTCTCGCAACTTCATACTCATTGCCTCGTAGCGGCTGCTTATGTTGAGCTTGGCATAGATATTGCACAAATGTTTTTCACCGTTTGGCTTTCGAGGTTGAGGTCCTTTGCGATTCCAGGGGGGGTCCTTCCAATGGCAAGCAGGTCGAAGATCTCCTTTTCCCTCTTTGTAAGCCCCTTTGCCGTTTTTGAAGCTTGGGTTGGCTCATGTTGTCCAGAGCATGTTTTACAGGCTGTGGAACGTTAATTGGGTGTCCGGATGCCAGAGAACGTATAGCTAGGACCACTTTGTCTGATGAAGAACGTTTATAGGTAAGGCAGCCACTGGCCCCAGCCAGAATAGATTGTGCCAGTATATAGGGATCTTCCACTGCTGTGAGCGCTAGGACCTTTGTCTCCAGTCTTCTGCGTACCATCTTTGAAGTGGCTTTGATGCCATCCATACCTGGTAACTGAATATCCAGCAGGACCACATGTGCCGATGACTTATTCATCCATGCGATAGCGTCATCCACTGTGGGTACCAGTCTTTTCTAATCCAGAAATGGGCCTGGGAGGGGTAGTAATAACCTTTTCTTTTTGCTACTTTTTCTTTGTGAATAGTGTGAATATGTGGATAACTTGTCATGAGGAAACTCGTTCAAGAGACTTATTAATCTCCCGGAATAGATCGAACCGTGCTTTCACCTTCCTTTCTGCAAATTCATTATCGCTCATTTGATAGGCGATTGTATCCAGGGATTCAAAACTTACCCCAGGACGCAGGTGATCTTCTGCTTTCGGTAGAGACCTCAGTTTCTCATATGGCGTTCTCACCTCCTCATAAGGATAGGTCTTCCTGACTTTGCCTTTTCTGTCCACCA